>MTKS01000145.1 GCA_004028495.1 Candidatus Electrothrix marina | reverse complement strand
GAGGAGGAGCAAGGGCGCGGGGCAATAAAAAAACCGAAAGAAAGCAGGCTTTCTTTCGGTTTTAATCGACTCAATCGACTCGACTTTTTGTTGTTCTTGCGGTGTTATTAAATAACAACAGCGCAGACAGCTTCCGGATTGTCCAGCATTTCTACATTTTCCGGTATGGCGAGATCCTTGCAGCTGATACCTTTTCCACCGCGCTCCAACGCTGTGATATCCGCCACGATTTCGTCCGGTATATCCAACGGACGTCCTTGCAGGACCAAGGACTGCTTGGAGACATTCAGCTCGCCGCCCAAGTCAACACCCTTTGCCACGCCTGTCAGGCGCAGGTCAACATTGAATTTCCTGGTGCTGTCAACATCAATCTCCAAGAAATCAACGTGCAGAATTTCTTCCTGAACAGGATCTTTTTGGATTTCCTGGACCAGAACATGACGTTTGCCGGCGGAATCCCCTTCGACATCCAGGGTGATAACCGCATTGCGACCATGAACGAACAGCAGGTCTTTATACAGCGTTGCTTCGTCGAATTGCAAGGCAAGAGCTTCCGCTCCCCTGCTGTACACTACAGCCGGAGTCTTTTTATCCATACGAAGACGCCGTGATTCACCTTTTCCGAAAACTGTCCGAACAGCGGCCGGAATATCAACCTGAATCATATCACTCCCCTTTCTTATATAACAAAATTAGATTTTGATTTTTTTTATCGGAACGGCAGTCCGCACAGCGAACAGCGAACAGGCTACACAAAAAGATAACTGACCGAGTCTTCCGAATGGATGCGACTGATGGCCTCGCCAAGCAGCTCGCCGACAGACAGCACTTTGATTTTATCGCAACGCTCTCCTTTGTCCGCAAGCGGTATGGAGTTGGTCACCACTAATGATTTTATCTGCGAATTATTGATGCGCTCAATGGCCTGCCCGGAAAGAACAGCATGAGCACA
This sequence comes from Candidatus Electrothrix marina, assembly GCA_004028495.1. Lineage (GTDB taxonomy): Bacteria > Desulfobacterota > Desulfobulbia > Desulfobulbales > Desulfobulbaceae > Electrothrix > Electrothrix marina. The sequence goes on along the minus strand of MTKS01000145.1, from coordinate 4,054 downwards.
GCAGGCATGCACTTCCTTGGCACCGTTTTCTTTTAATTTGGCAGCAGCACCGCATAAGGTTCCGGCTGTATCGACCATATCATCAAGCAGAACAGCTGTTTTGCCGCTGACATCACCGATAACATTCATAGCCTCGCATTCGTTGGCACGCTCGCGACGTTTATCGATAATGGCCAGATCCGCATTCAGACGCTTGGCAAAGGCTCTGGTTCGTTCCACGCCGCCTGCATCGGGCGACACCATGACCACATCCTCGAAATTACGCCTGATATGTTTCAACAGAATAGGAGCGGAGTAGAGGTGATCCACCGGAATATTGAAAAATCCCTGGATCTGACCGGCATGAAGATCCATGCAGAGCACTCTTCTCGTTCCCACCGCCATCAGCATCTCGGCCACGGCCTTGGCCGTGATCGGTACACGCGGACGAACTTTACGGTCCTGACGCGCATAGCCGTAATAAGGTAAAACCGCTGTGATACGTCTGGCCGATGCCCTGCGCAGGGCATCCACCATAATCACCAGTTCCATCAGGTGATCATTGACCGGCGTACAGGTCGGCTGGATAACAAAGACATCCGTTCCCCGCACATTTTCCCCGATCTCGACGGAGATTTCACCGTCGCTGAACTGCTTGACTTCCGCCTTTGACAGCGGCATATCGAGATAATTGCAGATTTCCCGTGCAATCTCGGGGTTGGCGTTACCGGTGAACACCTTCATTATATTTGGCATTTTTCAGAACCTCTATATCATGCCTGTATAAAAACTGGCTGGGGCGGAGGGATTCGAACCCCCGAATGCAAGGATCAAAACCTTGTGTCTTACCGCTTGACGACGCCCCATGCCGTTTTTTATGTTGTCGCTTTTACTTTTTTACTCTCTACTTATTGCCTGACCGGTTCTCATCTTACGGGATATTCTCTGTAAGCGGCGAGACAAGATAGACCTGATCATATTCCTGCTGTAACAGGTTGCGGCATTGTTCCGCTTTTTCCCCGGTTTTCCGGTGAAAGAGGCCGAAAACCGTTGATCCGGAACCGGACATCATCGCCCCTGTTGCGCCGCTGCTCAGCAGGCAGTCCTTGAGTTCCCGGATAACAGGGTAGCGTTCCGCTGTGACCTGTTCAAGATCATTTTTCAAGTCGTCCGGGATCGTAAATTTCGGACTGCTATTTTTAGAGCAAGAAAGAGTAAACGCTTTTTGATTCGCTGTCAATGCAATTCTTCCCGCTGCTGAGGAAAAAGCTTCATAGGCCCATTTTGTCGAGACCGGAATGCCGGGATTCACCAACAGGATGCGGTAGTCGGCCAAGGAAGGGGCCGGGATAAGGTGTTCCCCTATGCCGGTGGCAAAGGCTGCCGGGAAATCATAAATAAAAAAAGGGACATCCGCCCCGATGCGTACTCCCAGCCCGGCCCGCTGTTCCGAAGAGCAGTCTGTTTGCAGCAGCTGATCCAGGCCGTTCAGAACCGCTGCCGCATCACTGGAACCGCCGCCCAGACCGGCGGCAACCGGGATGTTCTTCTTGAGAGCGATGTTTACTCCCTGAGTGCTGTTGCCGGTCTCGTTCAGGAAAAGTTGTGCTGCCCGCACCGCGATATTGCTTTCATCTGTCGGAATCTCCGCGTTCGAGCAATGGATTCGCACGCCCGGCTCCGCAGTGAGACGCAGCTCCAGTTCATCGTACAGGAAAATTTTCTGCATCAGGGTTTCCAGCTCGTGGTAACCGTCTGCCCTTTTGCCGAGGATTTTCAGGGAGAGGTTGATCTTGGCCGGAGCCCGCAGGGTGAGTTGTGTTGCCTGTTGTTCCAAGTGCGTTGTCCTTGCAGAGATGGGCGGAGGCGCGTCGGTGCTTTTCCAGTGACTTTTTCAATAAGATTGTTTGGCAGGATACCATAGTTGGAGAGACTGTGGCAAGAGGAGGGGGCTGAAAAAATGCTTGGCAGTCCCTATGGTACGGTTTACAGTGCAATATGCGCGAACTGCGTTTTTTGCGGTGCGGAAACAGGGGGTTGCAGGCGACGGTTGTCTATTGACCGGTTTTGGAACGGGGTTACGACTGTAGGGGCGAACCTATGTGTCCGCCCAATTTGCACACCATAACCGAGGTTGTTTCAGGGCAGACACGCGGGTCTGCCCCTACGGATTATAACGGGTTGCAGAGGGCAACCTGTATTGAACCCCGAAAAGCCCCAAAGGGGCTATATTTATGAGCGAAGGGCAACACCCTGGGTTGACGGAAATGAAGCAGATCTTCAAGGAGAAACGGTTCCCGGGCAGGAGCTTCGGAACCAGAGAATAGGGTAGATGCGGACCTATCTGTCCGCCCTATGTATTTGTTGTCAAACGCAACAAAGGTCGTTTGAGGGAAGGAGAAGGGGAAAAGAGGAAGGGAAACCCCGCCGCCCAGGGGGGGGGGCGGACAACGGGGTCTGATATCGCGGAAAAGAGTCGTCCGAGTATTTCCGCTGAGCATTCTCAATCAGGGAGAAGTCACAGCCGGTTCCTGCTCATCGGAAGCGTAGGTGAAGCTGATCGGTTGGGCCAGCGGATTGTCCGATGCGTCTTTGAACCCGCTCAAGGTCACCGTGATTGCCGACGAGTTGTTGCATATGCTCTCCTCGGCTGATGACCAGCTGACTTCGTAGACCCTGTCGCCTCGCCATCCCTGCTGGATTGAACCGCCGTTTGAGAGCAGGGCTCCGCCTGATTTTGTCATTGCCTCGGAAAAGGAAAAAAGAATATTTCCTCCGGTGCAGTTCAGGGTGGTATTTTCTGCCGGATCAGCCGCAACCGTGGGCGGAGTCGTGTCATCAGGATCCGCCGCAGGGGTCGGTGAGGAATCATCATCACTTTGTCCTCCCAGCGCAAGGGCCAGTCCTCCTCCCACCGCAGCCATGCCGAGCCCGATAGCAACGATGTTGCCTGTGGAAAGTCCCTCATCAGTTTTCGGGGCTGTGCTGCCAGTAGCCGTAGGTGGAGCAGTGGTAGCGGCAGCAGTGATCTGTTTTTTAATCTTTTTCTCGCCCAGTTCTTCAGCGGTGACAAGCCCCATGCCCTTTAACTCCTCAAGGGCATCCTTGGCCATTTTTAGCTTTGGATCTTCCTGGAGAGCCTGCTTGTACATTTGAGCGGCTCTGAGGTATAGGCCCCTGTCCGAGTAATCTATACCGGCAAATAAGGCCAGCAGAGCAGCGGTACTTGTAGAGAGGGGATGTGCAAGCTCTGCCTTTTTTTTGGGCGAAAGAGTGATCTGCATATGTGCCAGGATGCTGAATAAGACCTTTTTTTCCAGCTTAGCGATTTCATTCACTGATCCGACCACCGGTTGCAGGGGCGTAAACTTGTCCAAAGGCACATCAAAAACAGAAGCATTGATTTCCAGCTCCGCAGTTGTTCCCTGAAGAATATCTCCTCCGGCTACATAGCCGGTTCTGAGCAGCACACCGACTTCCGGGGCGGTTTCCGCGTCCATCAGGCCGGATGTCCCCAGTTCCATTTCATCCAGGAGCGCCTGCATCTTGGTTCGCTCCACCACTTCAACCTGTTTCACCTCGGCGAGGTCCCTGATCAGCATCACTGTCAAGCCCTTTTGCAGCGGGGTCAACTCCTCACGACCTGACCTGTTGTTGAAATACAAAACAACAAGAGAGTTCTGCGTCTTTCTTTTCCCTAAGGCTTTTTCCTGGGTCAGGATCTGTCGGGCCCAAGCCCGCTCATCCTGGGTAATGACCTGACCGGCCTGGGCAAGGGCTGTGCTGTACAGCCAGATCATGGATATGGATATGAAGCGAAAAACAGGTCTGTGTTTCACGTTTTCCTCCTTTTAAGGTGTTGCCTGTACGTTGGATAATATCCATATTGTTCTACCCCACCGCAATGAACGTGTCAAGCCCTTCATTTCAGGAGCAAAGATCCTCTGTGCAAGGTGTCAGGACGGACTGCCAAGGGCTTGGATGGGATCCATTGCCGCAGCCTTGCGGGCCGGGTAGATTCCGAAAAAGAGGCCAGTTATGATGGAGATAGCCAGAGGGAGAAGAAGCACGGGCA
>MTKS01000144.1 GCA_004028495.1 Candidatus Electrothrix marina | reverse complement strand
TTTTGAAGCGATAAAGCCTGCTCTGTCACCCCGAAATGGAGACAACCAGTTTTTTTATCAACATTTTTCTTGACAGCATGTAAAAAGGAGCCGATTGCCCGATCAGCCATATTATGGCCTGTCGGATAATATAAGCCGATATTATAAACCCGCTGCATTGCGTTCATCAGTTCGTAGTGCCCTTGAGGAACGTCAGGCTGAAATTCAATTCTTCGTGGAGTCTGTGGCGAATCCATACGCATCAAGCCCTCATAATAAAGCTAACATCCGGCTGATATCTGCTGCATGCCGTTGTGCTCAAAAATGTTCCTGAACAATCGCATCGGCAAAGCGACAGGCCAGCTCTTCCAGAAACTGACGCTGCTCAAGACGTTTCAACAAATCTTCAGGCAATTGCCGATATCCGCAGGCCGCGCCCCAGACAGCCCCGGCCATTGCCCCGATGGTATCTGTATCACCGCCGACTTCCCGGATATACTTTAAAAGACGAACAAAAGGGGCCTCGCGTAAGGCAAGCCCGATGGAAAAAGCCGTAACACAGGAATCCCTGGCTCTGATGCCGTTCCCCAGCTCGCTCGCCACCTGTTTCGGTAACACAGGATGCTCTGCACGCAGCAACCTTTCCGCAACAGCAAGTCTGTTCTGTAAGTCGACAGTTTGAATATGAAGGCGAAGTCGCTTAAGAATCTCCCGCACAGGACAGTCCTGACAAACCAAGGCCGCAGTCAGGGCTATGACCACAGCTCCGTCCTGACCGGCAGGATGGGCATGGGTCACAACAGTTGCGTCCCGAACAGCCCGGACCAGTCTTCGTTCACGCTCTGCCCCATAAAAAAATCCTATCGGAGCGGCCCGCATGGCACCGCCGTTACCGAAAGAACCATTGGGATAAACAGTCCGATTGGCAATCTGCCAGGACGTTCCCTGACGAATACGCTTCAGCAGCTTTCCCGCTCCCGGCCCGTAGCCCCGTGACCACCTGTAGGAACGGGCAAAACGCCGGGCAAGATCATTCTGCTCCACTTTTTTGCAGGCCAGAAGGGATTCTATCACATCAACGGACATCTGCGTATCATCTGTCCAGCGACGTTTGCCGCTCCGTCCGCCCAGCACGGCCCAAAGCAACCTCTCCGCGACACCGCCCTCATACGGTGCACCGAATGCATCGCCGAGAGCCGAAGCAAGGACTGCACCGCGCACACGGTCATGAATATCCGTCATTCCCGTCATTCCCGTCAATTCCAAGGATCAGCTGAAACCGGCTACCAGCATAATAAAAACAAAAACCGCCACACCGGCTGAAATCCCTGCCCCGATATATTGCCAGGACAGAGCCACCACCGCAGTAATAATGCTCCCTATACAAATTTCTTTTATTTCTTTTCCGTGTTTTTTATCCCAGGAATAAACGGCTGTGCCGATGGCCGTCACCGCAGTCAGGACCATCACAGCCGTTAAAAAAAGAGAAAGGCATTTCAACCTCTTTATTTTCCGCTCATTCTCATCTAAATTTATTAATATTTTCTCAGCGTCAGGATCTGTCAACAGGGCAAAGTCATTCCTGACCCCCTCAATCTCCAGCGAAACAGCTGCATAATCAACATGGTCAACCGTTTCAATTTCTTTAATTTTTTGGCCCAGCATACAGGGAGGAAAGATAGCGAGCATCAAAGAAAGACAGGACAGGAACAGGGAAAGAACACCAATTCGATATCTTATCTTTTTCATGGTCGGTCAATTTCTGGCGAAATGGTCGAACCCTTGAAAAGAAATATGCTGGTCCTCGTCGCCGCGAGCTGTTTCCTGCCGCAGGCTGACACCCTGCCCAGTTCTGATGGTACCCACAGGGCTTACCCTGAGCCCCTGCCCTGCTGCGACGGCCAGGATGGCTTGACTGTCTTTCGGGTCTGCGGTAAACAGCAGTTCGTAATCTTCACCGCCTGCAATCATCCAATCCACAATCGTCCCGTCTCTTCTCTTCTTATTCAGCAAGGAGGCGGCAGGAGCAAGGCCCTCACGTCCGGGAAGTTTTTCGGCCTCAATCCTCGCTCCGACTCTGCTTTGTCGACAGAGATGAGAGAGATCCGTGGCCAACCCGTCGGATAAATCCATCATGGCATGGACACAACCTGTTCGGGCAAGAGAGCTTGCCAAGTCCACCCGCGCCTCAGGATTAAGATGGGCCCTGATACAGGGCTCCAACGCTGAGGGGTACCCGGTCGGCATTTCGACATTCCCTCCGACAACCTTTCCTGAACGGAAGCAGTCAAGCCCGGCAGCGGCATACCCCAGTGAACCGGAAACCCAGATAGTATCCCCCGGACAGGCCCCATGACGATACAGGACCCGATCCTTCTCGATCTCGCCGATAAGAGTCAGGGTCAGGCTCACCTTTTCCGGGCTGCACACCGTGTCCCCGCCGATCAGGAGACAACCGTACTGACGGCAGGCATCATTGATTCCTCTGCTCAGCTCTGTTGCCCATTCCGGCGTAAAATCAGCCGGCAGCCCGAGAGAAAGCAGAGCAAAAACCGGTTGTCCTCCCATTGCGGCGATGTCGCTCACATTCACAGAAACAGCCTTGCGCCCCAACAGATACGGGGGATGCCAGGAACAGTCAAAATGCACGGATTCGATCAGGGTATCCATAGTCAACAGCCAGACATTCTGCCTGTCCTTTGCAACGACCGCGCAGTCATCGCCGATCCCCTGCACCAATCCCTCGCCTTTTTCACAGGCAAGATTTCGGATCTGCTCGATAAGATCTCGTTCCGTCATAACCGTTCCCGCCGCTCACCGCAGTTGCCTGCCAGATATCTGTCAAGCAGCTCGCGGGTTTCTCCGACGTCTCCGCATTTCAATATCTGCTTTGCCAAACCGGTTAACCGACGCGAGGTGGAGTGACGGAGCAGGCGTTTGACATGCGGAATTGCTGAAGGACGCATGGACAGCTCGTCAAGACCCAGCCCTAACAGGACCGGTGCCATGAACACGTCTCCTGCCATTTCACCGCAGAGAGCCACCTCAATACCCCGGGCGTGCCCCGCTTCAACGGTTCGGCTGATCATACGCAGGACAGCCGGATGAAGAGGATCGTACATTTTGGCCACATATTCGTTGCCCCGATCAATAGCCAGAGAATACTGGATAAGATCATTGGTGCCGATACTGAAAAAATCCACCTCCGCCGCCAGGACATCGGCCATAGTGACAGCACCGGGCACCTCGACCATGATGCCGACCTCAACAGCCGGGTCAAAAGGGACACCCTCATGGGTCAGATCCATCATGACCTGACCGATAATCTCCTGTACCTGTTTCAATTCACTGAGCAGGCTGATCAGAGGGAGAAGAATACGGAGTCGGCCAAAGGCGGAGGCACGCAGCAAGGCCCTCAACTGGGTAATGAACAGCGGCTTTTCCCGCAGGGAGAGACGAATGGAACGCAGACCGAGTGCCGGATTGCGTTCATGCAGATGCTTGAATTTATTCCCCGGCAGCTGGCTTACAAGTTTATCACCGCCCGCATCCAGGGTCCGGATGGTGACCGGTTGCGGATCAAGAGCGATCACCAGATCCTGATACACGCTGAACAGGGCTTCTTCGTCCGGAAGATGCTTTTGTTGAAAATAACCGAACTCGGAACGAAACAGACCTATACCGTCGGCCCCGTAATAGATCACCCCCTCTATCTCGTCCGGGATCTCGATATTGGCGGACAGGCGCACCCGCAGCCCGTCAAGGGTTTCCGAGGCCAGATGGATATACCAGCGCAGTTCATCGGAAAAGGCTTGATGCTGACGGTCATACTCCTGATACAGCTTCTGCTGATCCATGGTCGGGCAAAGACAAACCCGCCCGTCATACCCGTCCAGAATAATGATATCACCGGTACGACAGCGTTCGGTAATATTTTCCACTCCCACCACTGCGGGCAGGCTCAGAGATCTGGCAATAATGGCTGAATGCGAGGTTGTTCCCCCTTTTTCCGTCAGAAAACCCAGCACCTTCTCCGATTGCATGCGGACAGTATCAGCCGGGGTAAAATCCTCGCTCACCACGATGACCGGTTCCGCAAAGCCGGCGGGAAATTGCTGCCCGTGCTCGGAAAGCTGCTCCAGAAGGAGACTGACCACATATTCGACATCGGCAAACCTATCCCTGATATACTCATCGGCAATATGGTCGAATTTCTTTTTGACAAGGTACAGGGCACGTGAAAGGGCCCATTCCGCATTGATCTGTTTCTGCTTGATCAGGTTGGCGGTCTGATCCAGGATCATCCTGTCCCGAAGCATCCGAATATGGGAGTCCATAATAGTGAGGGTGTCGGAAAGATCGCCCTCGAATTTGCTGCGCAGATCCTTCAGCTCCTGTTCAGCCTGATCAACAGCCTCCAGAAAACGCTCCTGTTCAGCTTGAATCGCATCCTTCTCCAGCCGATAACGGACAAGGTCATCGGAACGGGGCCTGAGAACCACGACCCGACCGACCACAATACCGGGCGATCCGCTGATACCGTACAGGGTTTCCGGTTCCCGGTCCGCAGTCTGCGCATCTTCCTGCGCCGCCTCCTTTATCCCCTTCTTCGCCATTACTCTTTCAAAGCCTCTTGCTGCATCCGCATCCAGGCAGGAGCGTTTTGATCAGGTTCAGGCTCCGACAAAACCTGCTCCACCGCAGCAACCACCTGATCGGCATCAGGTCCCCGGGCTGTGAACTGCACCCTGCTCCCCTGCACCAGAGCAAGACTGAGCAATTCAAGGATAGAGGTGCAGTCAACAGGCTGCCCCTGATCTATAATCCGCACAGTCGCCTCGTGCTCGTCAATAACTTTGATCAAACGCTCAGCAATCCGGCAATGCACCCCGTTGGGATTCATGACCGTGCTCTCCCAGGAAACAGTCTTCATTCAGTTTTTCATTTAATCAGGCGCAGTCCGCCTTTGTTTTCCGTGCCCGCCTCGGTCCCCGACGGGGAGGACGAATCTGTCCCGCCCGCTTCCGTTTCGAAATGAACCGCCTGAA
>MTKS01000143.1 GCA_004028495.1 Candidatus Electrothrix marina | reverse complement strand
TGAAAGTATAGGTTTTCATTGTAATCTCACAACGAAGACCTTTCTCAGCACCTTGGGCGAAAAGCTCCAGGGCAGCGGTATAAGTCCGGGTCAATTCCTCGCCCTGGCCAATCTGACCGCCCTTGGCCCGCTTTCTCAGTCTGAGCTGGCTGACCGCCTTGCCATTACCGGTGCCACCACGGCCCGACTCATCGACCGGATGGAACGGGATGAATGGGTAAGGCGAGAGCGCGACCCGGAAGACCAGCGGGTCAAGATGATCATTCCCACAGAAAAAGCCGCGAGAACCTGGGCAGAAATTTCTACTGCTGGTCGGGCAGTCCTTGATCAGGCCTACCAGGGCGTCAGCCAAGAAGAACTGGAGACCGTGAAACAAATATTACAAAAAATCCGCAATAACCTCGAAAGATAACACACCTTTTCCGGAGGAACATCCGATGAATCGTATCAGAGAACGTATAGAAAACAAATTTGCCGCAGCAGCGCGTCTGTTTTATCGGCATAACATCATCACCCTGCTTGTGCTGGCTGTCTTTACCGGGGCGCTTCTCTCGCAGCTCCCCAACCTCACCGTGGATACCTCCACAGAAGGCTTCCTGCATGATCAAGACCCTGACTTGCTGGCATATAATGATTTCCGAGACCAGTTCGGCAACACCGAGATGGTTATCGTGGCTGTCAAAAGCAAGGATGTTTTTGCCCCGGAATTTCTTAAAAAATTAAGAAAACTGCACGTTGAACTGCGGGATAATGTTCCTTATGTTGATGATATCAACAGCCTGATCAATGCCCGCAGCACCAGGGGTGATGGGGACCGGCTGATTGTCGAAGACCTGCTGGAAAATTGGCCAAAAACACCGGAAGAGCTAGCCGCTGTGAAGGAACGGGCCTTGGCGAATCCCCTGTATAAGAATATGCTCATTTCGGAGAAAGGAGACTTTACTGCTGTTGTTCTCCAGATGCAGGCCTACTCCTCTCAGGGCGAAGAGGTTGATGATGTACTGGACGGTTTTACAGAGGATAGTGAGACAACTTCACAGGAAGAGCGAATCTTTCTCACGGATGCGGAAACCAGCGAGGTAGTTCAGGCCGTGACCAGCATTGTTGATACCTACCGTGCCCCGAATTTTGAGATCTATGTTGCCGGAGGCCCGGTGGTCACCGACTTTCTCAAAAAAGCCATGATGAAGGACATGAGAAAGTTTATGCTGCTGGTCGGCCTGACCATTGGTACCTTTCTTTTTCTTATGTTTCGGCGGGCTTCAGCTGTTTTTCTGCCTCTATTAGTGGTCGCTTTCTCGCTCCTCTCCACCTTGGCCCTGATGGCCATCTTTGGTACGGCGATAAAGCTCCCTACCCAGATTCTCCCCTCTTTCCTGATGGCGGTTGGCGTGGGTGACTCGGTCCATATCCTGGCGATTTTCTTTCATCGTTTCCGCAAAAACAAGGGTGACAAAGCCGAGGCCGTAGAATACGCAGTTGGGCATTCCGGGCTTGCTGTCTTCATGACCTCGCTGACCACGGCAGGTGGCCTGCTCTCCTTTTCCACTGCGGATGTGGCACCTATTGCCGATCTGGGAATCTATGCTGCTGCCGGGGTTATGCTGGCGCTGCTCTACACCATTGTTCTCCTGCCTGCTCTTCTTGCTCTGATTCCTCTGAAAGATCAAAAGGAAAAGACTTCTCAACAGACCACTCCTCGGCTCGATAATATTTTGTCCACAATCGGGCATGTTGCCACTGGCAATCCCAAGGCAATTTTGGTCATCACGGCCCTGATTTTTATTGTGTCTATCGTCGGTATTACCCGAGTCAAGTTTTCCCATGATGTTGTTCGCTGGTATAAAAAAGACTCTCCCATTCGTATTGCCTCGGAAATTATTGATGAGGAGATGCGGGGCTCAATCGCCTTGGAGATTATCCTGGACACGGGTAAGGTCAATGGCCTGTATGATCCGGATCTCCTGCAACGAATAGATAACTCGGTCGGGTACGTAGAGCAGTTGAAGAAAGGAAAGATATTTGCGGGCAAGGCCTGGAGCATCACCACCATCCTGAAGGAAATCCATCAGGCCTTGAACGAAAATCGACCGGAATTCTATGCGGTCCCTGATAATCCCGACCTGATTCCCCAAGAGTTTCTCCTCTTTGAAAACAGCGGCTCCGATGATCTGGAAGACGTAACAGACAGCCAGTTTTCCAAGGCCCGGTTCACCATCAAGGTGCCGTTCCAGGATGCTGTGGCCTATACTGATTTTATTCAGACAGTGAACGAACATTTTCAGCAGACCTTTCCTGAGCTGAAAATTACCACCACCGGTATGACCTCCATCCTCTTTCAGACTATGGCCCGGGTTATCCGCAGTATGGCCAAGAGTTACACCATTGCCCTGATCGTCATCACGCTGTTGATGATCCTTTTGATCGGTAAAATGCGGACCGGGCTGCTGAGTATGATCCCCAACCTCTTCCCCATTATTCTCACCTTGGGCATTATGGGGTGGTTCCAAGTGCCTCTAGATCTCTTCACCATGCTGGTGGGCAGTATCTCCATTGGTTTAGCTGTGGATGACACGATCCATTTCATGCATAACTTTCGCCGCTATTTTGAACAGACCGGAGATGCCAAGCAGGCCGTCATGGAAACCCTGCACAGTACAGGCCGGGCCATGCTGATCACCACCTGTGTCCTGTCCCTCGGTTTTTTCATCTTCATGTTCGCCTCCATGAACAACCTGTTCAACTTCGGTTGGCTGACCGGCTTTACCATTATTACGGCCCTGCTGGCGGATTATTTCATTGCCCCGGCCCTGATGGTGCTGGTTAATCGGTCCAAAATACCTATCTCTTCTTGATAGTATGCAGACTGGGAGGTGAGCAATTTTGAAGACTATCTACAAACAATGCGAAACCCTGTTCAGGGCGTTCACCGCCTTTGTCTACGAGAGAAAATACGCAGCCCTGATCCTGATGTTGCTGAGTACCGCCGGGCTGGCCAGCCAGCTGGGCAAGCTCACGATCGACACCCGGGACGAGAGTTTATTCCATGCAAACGATCCCGCCCTGATCGCCTATAACGATTTCAAGGATCGGTTCGGTCAGGACGAAATTTTTATCGTTGCTCTCCAACCTGCGCAGGGACTGGATAAAGATTTTTTCGCCACCTTGCGACGGCTGCACCAGGAACTTGAAAATACGGTGCCGTACATTGACGAGATCACCAGCTTGGCCAACGCAAGGGTGGTTCGGAGCGACGCAGACACCCTCTCTATTGAAGAACTGTTTGAGAATCCTCCACAAACCGATGAGGAAGCAGCAAGGATCAGAGGACTCATTGATCATTACCCACTCTATGAAAATTTTCTGGTCTCCCGTGACCGCTCAACGGTTCCTATTATCATCAAGGCCCTTGCTGTCAAAGATGGGCAGCCGGAAGATGTGCTGGCGGGCTTTGAACAGGAACACGTTGAGGGCGAAAATAATACCGACCGGTATCTGAGCAATGCGGAAAGCATGGAGATCACCGAGGCCATCCAAGGGGTGATCGGTAAATATCAGGATCCGGGTCTCAAGATATTTTTTTCCGGTACCCCGGCTGTGATAGCTGCGCTTAATACCGACATTAAACGGGACATGGCCCTCCTCCTGCCTCTGACCCTGCTGATGATGATTTTTTTCTTGGCCCTGCTCTACAGACGGCTTTCAGGCGTTATCTATCCTCTCCTGATCGTGATGCTCTCCCTGCTCTCCACCTTCGGTTTCATGGCCCTGCTCGATATTCCCATCACCATGTTTAGTCAGATTCTTCCCGCCTTTCTGCTTGTTGTCGGGATTGCCGACACCGTTCATATTCTCACTATATTCTATCGGAATTTCAACCGTTGCGGCGACAAGAAACAGGCTGTTGTCGATGCTGTCGGATTAGCAGGCTTACCCGTGCTGATGACCAGCGTAACCACCTCCTGCGGCCTGCTCTCCTTTGTCTGGGCCGACATAGCTGCGGTGGCCCAGCTCGGCTGGACCGCGCCGGTCGGGGTGCTTATCGCCTTTATCTACACTGTCATCCTCCTGCCAGCACTCATAGCGATCTTTCCGGTGCGGCGGAGAAGAAGCGGAATCGTTGCGGTTAATTCACGAACAGATGCATTGTTCAGCCGGACAGCCTCAATAACAACAGCCCATCCCGTCACGATTACCGCCGTTTTCGGGCTTATCGCACTTATTTCCCTGTACGGCGTCTCGAAACTGCATTTCTCCCATGACGGTATCTCCTGGTTCCCGAAAAATGCACCTATCCGAATCGCCACTGAACGACTTGATGCGGTGCTGGGCGGCACCACGGTGTTAGAGGTGCTGATCGACTCAGGCCGTGAAAACGGTCTCCATGACCCTGATTTTCTTCGACGCCTGGATCTAGCCGTGGCTCAGGTCGGCAAATTTGAGGTTGCAGGGATCAGGGCCGGGAAGGTCTGGGCACTCCCTGATGTGCTGAAAGAAACCAACCGGGCCTTGCATGCTGATCAGGGCAAAGCCTACATTGTACCGGAGACCAGGGCACTTATAGCTCAGGAACTCATGCTCTTTGAATCAAGCGGCAACGACGATCTGAAGGATTTTGCGGATTCCGCCTATCAGACAGCACGCTTTTCCGTACTTGCGCCCTGTGATGACGCGGTCCTCTATGCCGAGTTCATGGAGAAGATAAAGGAATACCTGAACGAGCAGTTCCCTGACGCCTCTGTGACCATGACCGGTAAAATTCCGCTTCTTGTCCAAATAATCGACAATTCGGTGACAACAATGACCAAGAGTTATACTATTTCTCTGGTGATTATTACCCTGTTGATGATCGTCTTGGTGGGCCGTGTTCGCATCGGCCTGATGAGTATGGCGGCAAATGTGATCCCGATTCTCTGTGTCCTGGGGATGATGGGCATGAACAATATCCCTCTTGATCTGATGACGATGATGGTGGGCAGTCTTGTTTTGGGCATAGTGGTGGACGACACCATCCATCTCCTCCATCATTTCC
>MTKS01000142.1 GCA_004028495.1 Candidatus Electrothrix marina | reverse complement strand
TGTACACGTTGGTGTACAAATTGTATCTCTGAGCCGAGCGCTAGCTGCGATTTCAGCATCCTCCCAAATCACGCAACGAGCCAGTCTTGCTCCGTCACCGATAACCGCCCTCGGCCCGACAGCCCCCCAGTCGTTGAACTGCACATCTTTTCCGATAATTGCGCTCTCATGAATCTGCCAGGACGGTGTCCGTGAGGAGAGCAGATGACGGTGGAGATCCAGATAATCATCCGGTGTCCCCATGTCCTGCCAAAAGCTGCCGTCAATTCTTGAGAAACCTATTTTTCCTTCCTTAGCTAATTCTCGGTACAGATCAATAATATGAAAAAAACATTCCTGTGGGATTGCCTCCAGGACTGCTCTGTTCACAATATGAATGCCGGTAAAAGCCAAGAAGGTTTGTTCTTCAGCATCTTCTTTGCTCGATAAGAAATCCCGGACCCGATCCTGTTGTACGAGAACAGAATTAAAACGAGGACAGTCGTGGAGTGCCATTGTGACCGCATCGTTACCGGCAGCGTGTGCCTGCACGAGCCGGGACAGATCAATATCATGGTAAATATCTCCGTTCATCACCAGCACAGGTCCATTTGGCCCATCAGGCCCATCTTGGAAATGCTCCAGAGCCTTGCGCAGCCCGCCGCCGGTTCCCAGCACCTCTGTTTCATGCTGGAGGATGACTTCCGGTCTGTCCGCAACAGCCGCCTTGATCTGTTCAGGAAGGTAATGACAGTTGACCACGATGCGCTCACAGCCCAGGGCAACCAGTTTGTCCAGCAGGATATGGAGCAGAGGGATATTGCAGATCGGAAAGAGCGGCTTGGGACGAACAAGGGTATATGGACGTAAACGGGTGCCGAATCCGGCAGCGAGAAGCATTGCCTGCATGAGAGATTATTTCCTTTTTGCGTAGTAAAAGCGTGTCAGTTGTTGCGGAGAGATACCCACAGCCCGACCAAGGAGCATCAGTTGATTAATCAGGGTTGTTTTCACCAGACCGTGCTGCTGCCAGCGTCTGGCCGAGGTCGTAACATGGGCCTGGGTAAGGACTATCCTACCTAATTTTTTGAGACGATGTACCAGAGCCACATCTTCCATGATAGGTTGCTGCGGGAATCCTTTGGCAGTAAAATAGGTTTCTCGGCGCATAAACAGGGCCTGATCGCCATAGGGGAGGCTGAAGATTTTTGAGCGGACCTGGATTCCTGCTTCTATGAGGCGAAATCCGAATGCTCCTCCTTTGATCCTCAGCCTGAAGGCCCCGGCAGCAACGTTTTTTCTGCGCAGGGTGCAATGGATATCCTCGAAAAATGTCTCCGGCAGGACAGTGTCACAATGCAGAAAGAGGAGGGTTTCGCTACCTGCTTTTTCCGCACCGCGATGCTGCTGTTGACCTCGACCGGGCTCGGATCTGATGAACCTGACACCTCTTGCCAAGATCTCTTGAGCTGTCCGGTCTGTACTGCCGCCGTCAATAACTATGATTTCCGGCAGCTCGTCAAGCACTTTATAGCGGCTTCTTGTTTGCGACAGAAGACGATCAAGGCAGGCCCCGATATGCTTCTCTTCATTCAGTGTCGGTATAATAATTGAGATGGACAAGGTCTTCTGGGCGGTCAATATCGTGGAGTTGAGGAAGTAGGGCAAAGGAGAAGTTGTTTTTGTGGGCCTGGGTAAGTGTTTGTGCTAATACTTGATCCGTGCCCCAGTTAATATCTTGGAAGAGGCAGGCAAGGTCGTGTTTTCCGTGTTCTCGTTCTCCAAGACGGGCAGAGAGGCCAATCAGGTAATACCCTCCATCGCTTGCTGGACCGAGAACCAGATCATGCTGCTGAAGATAATCCAAACCGCTTGTGATGATGGACGGATTCATCCCAGGGCAGTCAGAGCCAATAAGCAGAACCTTCTCTGTTCCCTGCTGCCATGTTTGCTCAAAGGCATATTGCATCCGTTCCCCCAGATCATTGCCCTGCTGCCGAGCTAAGGGAATATCGCTGCCGAGCCAAGTTTGTATTTCCTGCTTTGTGCCACCACAGTAATATACTTGCAATTGAACAGAACGTACAGAACCTGCCGTCAATGCTGGTCGGAGCCGCCTGATGACCTGCTTGGTCATCCGACTATGAAGATCAGCTGCTCCTTGCGGGCCGAGGTGTTTTATCAATCGAGTTTTTACTTTTCCTGCTTGCGGATAGCGGGTAAAAAGGACGATGACTGACTGTTGGGCTTGGCTTCGTTTGTCGTTCAAAATAAAGTCGTTGATCCTTTCCTCAGCCCCGGAGGGGCGAACGAAAAGAGCCCGCCGTTTTAACGGTGGGTGCTGACTGGACAGATTCCTACCGGATTCTCATCCGCATTATTTCCTCAAACAGAGGTACTCTTTTTCATGGCTGCTGCAAAAAACAAATCACCGCTTTCTTACCAGGAGCGGACATACCGTGCGGTAGAAAACTCAGGCCTTGTTTCCTCCATAGTCAAAATCGCTGAAACAGATCTGCATATCCTGGCATCACAACCGGTGGAGGATCAGGCCTTGTTGACGGTTTCCGAGGTGCGAGGCGTCATCCAAGGGTATATCAGGACACACCCAGATTTTTTACAGAGCCTTGCTCCGCTCCCTATGGATAACCGGGCACCGGAAGTCATCAAGGAAATGTTATCCGCAGGAGCAGCAACCGGGGTCGGCCCCATGGCGGCGGTTGCTGGAATTGTTGCTGAACAGGTCGGCAAGAGTTTACTTTTTCAAGGTCTTGCAGAGGTCATTATCGAGAACGGCGGTGATCTCTTTGTCGCTCGACGCCAAGGCAGTACGATTGCCGTCTATGCTGGAGAATCACCGCTGAGCGGCAAGCTGGGTATTCGTCTCCTGCCGGAACAGATGCCCTGCGGGCTGTGCTGTTCCTCCGGTATGATCGGGCATTCCCTCAGCCTCGGACGTGCTGATGCGGTTGCTGTTGTTGCCTCGTCTACCGCCTTGGCCGATGCTGCTGCCACCCGCTTGGGTAATGAGGTGGGCAGAAATAAAAAAAGCATTCAGCATGCCTTGGAGGTTGCCAAGGAAATCGGCGGGCTTACCGGTGTTGTTATTGTCTCCGGCGAACATCTCGGGGCCTGGGGGGATGTTGAGCTGGTTCGGATTTGAAATGTACCCTCTCGCCATTATTGAAAGTTTTCTATTGCCGTCGCTCATCCTTTTTTCCAAATCGCTGTATGGTCTGAAATCAATCGCCTTTACGATTATAACAGTTACATCCGCTGTTGGCTTGTAAAAATGAGAATAAGCGGAACACTTCCGTTGACTTTTAATCTGTCGGGTCGTATTATAGGGGCATGGGATACGACCCTGTTCAAGTGCGTTAAGGAGGTGTTTTATGGTACAGGCGAAATTTACCGTTGAAGAGGCGCAGGCTCAATTTCTGAGTAATTTTAAAGAATACGGTTTCAAGGATAAAAGTTCCATGCTGCGGGCGGCGGTAGAATATTTTAGAAAAGTAATTGAGCTGAAGGAGCTGAAGAAATCCGCAGACTTGTATGCTGAAATATACTGCGAAGATGAAGGCCTGCAGGAGCTGACCGAGGCGGCTCTGCCCGAATGGCCGGAATGACTGTGCTGAAAAGGGGAATGGTGATTGATGTCAGTCTTGATCCGACCAAGGGTGCGGAAAAAGGCAAAACCAGACTCTGTGTCATTGTGACCAATAATGTCTATAATGAACGGGTACCGGTGATTCAGGTGGTTCCGATTACAGCGTGGAGCGAGAAAAAAGCCCGAATACGAACCAATATAACCATTTATTCTTCAGCAGAAAATGGTTTGTCCAAAAAATCCGTGGCGGATTGTTTACAGACTCGTCCAGTAGATCATCGGTACAGGTTGGTCAAAATCCGGGGGCGGCTTTCTTCGGCGGTTCTTCAGGAAATAGACCGGGCCTTGAAGATCGTTTTCGCACTTGACTGATGTACGGCACCGGGCACAGCGTACCGCCGCACCCGGCTTCTTTTTATATCCTGTAATACTCCCGATACCATTTCACAAACTTACTGATTCCTTCCTCAATAGTGGTCTGCGGTTTAAAGTCGATCTCCCGAACCAGATCATCCACATTAGCATAGGTTGCCGGAACATCACCTGGCTGCATGGGCATGAAGTTCTTTTTTGCGGTTTTGCCAAGGCATTTTTCCAAGACCTCAATATAATGCATCAGCTGTTGCTTGGAGTTATTGCCGATATTGTAGAGTCGCCACGGGCAATAGCTGGTGGCGGAATCCGGCTTGTCCCCGCTCCAGCTCGGATTGGGGACCGGCACATGATCAAGTAGACGGAAGACCCCTTCAACGATATCATCAATATAGGTGAAATCGCGTTCCATTTCGCCGTTGTTAAAGATATCAATGGGTCTATCTTCCAGGATAGCCTTGGTAAAAAGGAACAGGGCCATATCCGGGCGTCCCCAGGGACCATACACCGTAAAGAAGCGCAATCCTGTACAGGGTAACCCGTAGAGATGGCTGTAACTATGGGCCATGAGTTCATTGGCCTTTTTCGAGGCGGCGTACAGCGAAACCGGATGATCCACATTATCATGCACGGAAAAAGGCATGGCGGTGTTGGCACCGTAAACTGAGCTGGATGAGGCGTACAGCAGATGTTTGACCTGATTATGACGACAGCCTTCCAGGATGTTGAGAAAGCCGACCAGGTTCGTGTCCACATAAGAGCGGGGATTGATCAGAGAGTAGCGTACCCCTGCCTGAGCTGCCAGGTTGACCACCCCGTCGAACTGCTCCTCGGCAAAGAGCTTTTCCATCAGCTCCCGATCCGCCATGTCGAAATTCGCATGGCTGAACTGCTCAAATTCAAGCAATTGGGCCAAACGGGCCTTTTTCAGCTCAGGATCGTAATAATCATTGAGATTATCCAGCCCGACCACGGTACGACCGTTTTCAAGCAGGCGTTTGGAAAGATTGTGACCGATAAAACCGGCAGCACCGGTAACTAATATTTTTTGCATGTGTTTTTTTATCAGGGGCAGGCACGG
>MTKS01000141.1 GCA_004028495.1 Candidatus Electrothrix marina | reverse complement strand
GGTTCTGCTCTGCCGCCCAAGCTGGTTATCCTGAAATATGAGGGCGGGAGCAAGAAAACAGATCCGACCCTGATGCTGGTGGGTAAGGGGCTGACCTTTGATTCTGGCGGTATCAGTCTCAAGCCGGGTCTGGGGATGGAGGACATGAAGTACGATATGTGCGGCGGGGCCGCAGTGATCTGTGCTATGCAGGCCATTGCCCAGGAGCAGCCCAAGGGGATTAATGTGGTGGCTTTGGTGCCGTCCACAGAAAATCTACCTGCTTCCACGGCCCTCAAACCCGGTGATATCATCACCCATTATAACGGCAAAACCTCGGAAATTATTAATACCGATGCCGAAGGTCGTTTGATTTTGGCTGATGCCCTGGCCTACGGGATTGAGAAATATGCACCTGATGCGGTGATTGATCTGGCAACCCTGACCGGGGCCGTCATTGTCGGCCTGGGCCATCATCGCACCGGGCTGATGGCTACGGACGACAGCTTGGCGAATCAGTTGTTGGTTGCCGGAGATCGGGCCGGGGAGCCCCTTTGGCGTCTCCCGTTGGGGCCGGAATATTCCGAGCAGATTAAATCCCAGGTGGCGGACATCAAAAATACCGGCGGCAAGGGCGGGGGGACTATTACTGCTGCGGCCTATCTCCAGGAGTTTGTCGGGGAGACACCTTGGGCCCATCTTGATATTGCCGGGACAGCTTGGAATTTTACGGAAAAAACGTATATTCCCAAAGGACCGTCCGGGATTGCTGTTCGTACCTTGGTGGATCTGGTCCGCCATTGGCAGGGGAAGAAGAAGGAAGGGTGATTGGGCTGTAGGGGCACGGCGTGCCGTGCCCTACCGCAGGGAACGGTCCGGGGGCGAACACAGGGGTTCGCCCCCACGGCACCCGGTTAAGAGGGGGAGGTGTTTCTTCTTACATCCTGTCGGACGATCTACGGGGCTCGAAAAAGCTTAAAAATTATAAACATACTGAGACACTTCTAACGGAGAGACAGATGGCGAAAAGAAAAGGTATTACAGTCAGCAGGCAGCTCATGGACAGCCAGCAGATGCACCCGGAGGCAACAGGGGAACTCACCGGCCTGCTCAATGAACTTATTGTGGCGGCAAAGATCATCAGTGCCGAGGTCAATATGGCCGGGCTTGCCGGTATTCTGGGGCAGTCGGGCAAGACCAATGTGCAGGGCGAGAAGGTGCAGAAGCTTGACGACTTCGCCAACCGGACCCTCAAGCGGCGGATGGAGCAATGCGGTTATGTCTGTATTATGGGCTCGGAAGAAGATGACGGGGTGATCCCGGTACTGGACGGTTATGAGGGCAAGTACACCTTGGCCTTTGATCCCCTTGACGGTTCTTCCAATATTGATGTCAATGTCAGTATCGGGACGATTTTCTCTGTGCATCGTCGGAAAAGCGAGGGCAAGCAGGGCGATATGTCTGATCTGCTGCAAAAGGGAAGCGAGCAGGTGGCGGCCGGTTATGTCATCTACGGCTCCAGTACGATGCTGGTCTACACCACCGGTCATGGTGACGGCGTACACGGCTTTACCCTTGATCCCAGCGTGGGCGAGTTTTTTCTCTCCCATCCGGATATAAAAATTCCCCGGCAGGCAAAGTATTACAGCATCAATGAGGCCTACTCACGGTACTGGTATGATGATACTACTGCCTACATCGACAAGCTGAAAGAGATGGATGAGCAGGGAGAACGCTCTTACAGTTTGCGCTATATCGGTTCGCTGGTGGCGGATTTTCATCGGAACTTGATCCAAGGCGGTGTCTTCCTTTATCCTCGGGATAAAAAAAGTACGGATAAGCCGGACGGTAAGCTGCGTCTGCTCTACGAGGCTGCTCCGCTTGCTCTGATTGCGGAAGAGGCTGGGGGCATGGCCATCACCGATGACGGACGCCGTATCCTGGATATCGAGCCGAAAGATTTGCACCAGCGGGTGGCCTTGGTTATTGGGTCTCGTGATGAGGTTACTCTGGCGGAGGAGTATTTTAAAAAGGGATGATAGCTTGATTGTCAATCCTTTCTTTTTTGCTGTATTCTCTGCGTGGATACGATAAGGGCTGTTCTTGAGGTTCGGGGCAGCTCTTTCAAGACACTCAAAAAGCGCAATATGGGATGGAAGAGTTCTCTAGCTCTGTACCCAGGAAGTGGACGCAAAGAAAAAGCGAAGCCGAAGGGCGTGAGACCTCAATTTTCAAAGTTGCAAAAATAGGGAGATGCGGGGATGGCGAGAGAAAGGCAGAACCCGGAGGACGAGAAAGATCTATCGAAGATAACAAAAGTTATTCTCAAAGATTTAAAGGGGAGAAGGGAGGTTCAACACGATTTCGGCAAGAAGAAAAAAATATATACTCCAAAGAAAAGAGCAGAAAAAGAAGACGTTCAAGATCATACCCAATGGATGCCCAAGTACATTCCAAGGGAAATGAAACGGGCCATCAAAGAAACTGAGAAGCCAAGGAAGGAACCGGTAGCTCCGAAACAAAAGATCTCGGTACGAAAGAAAAAAGATTCCTTTGAATATGTGATTCAGCTCAAAAGCGGCAAGACCATAAAATCAAAGAGGGTGATTATAAAAGGCGACAAGGTCGTTTTGATAAACGAAGAAATGAAAATAGAAATCCCGGCCAGCTCTATAAAATTGATCAAAGAAAACAGGGTCAGGATAATGATTCTCGAATAATTCTGCGGGGTCGCGGGTTCAAATCCCGGAGCCGAGGCAAAGAATAATCGGGTCACGCACTATGCACGCACTCGACCCCGCCATCACACGGGCAGCACCTGAAATAGTCCGCTCGTTCCACGCAGAGTTTCCCCTGGGTGATTTTTACAAACTCGAAAGTATAACTGTCTGACTCTCTTGTGTCGCGTTGTCCAACGTGTTCTTTTCCGAATCAACATTTTTTTGTTGATTAGGTGACGCTGTAAGATCTGAAGTTTTAGTTTCAGCATCACCTGAATATCTACCGATAGATAAATTCAAAAGGAAAATTACAGCGATTATCTGCACAGCAAATAATGTAACTTCCATTAAGAGGCGGCCACTTTCTTTTGATTGCCAAAAATTCTTCTTTATTGCGTTCATGTATATATCCTCCTCGAATATCAAGTATAGTTCAAAATTCTGAACCAATCTTGTTCAACAGCGACTTTTTCAATTCAATCTTTTGTAATTTTTACCAAAAACTTATTTCCTGTCGATTTAAAATTATTTTACGGAGAATACAAAAAATGTACAATGGGGAAAAATAAGGGGTAAAAAGGGGAGTGGTATGGAAAGGTTATATATATCAATCATTTGATTGGGAAGCTCGGGCGGATGTTCATGTGCTCATTCAGGTATCGCAGGCAAAAATCAAAGTACGCAGTGATGCGGGTTACAAAGCGGGGTCGCAGGCTCGAATCCCACCGGCTTTACACATATTTTTTTGCCCAACAAAAAAAGCGGAGAGAAAGCATAATGCTCTCCCTCCGCTTATTATTCAATGAACCGGCAGTGCCGATCCGTTGTTTGTCAGGTCAACTCAGTACGTAAAATCAGTACTTCTGATCCGCATAGGCCAACCAACCACCGGCAGCTACCAGCTCCTTATCAAAGGGATTCATGGAAAAGCTGCACTCCGCCTTCTCCCCCTGTCCGTTTTCCGCAACTATGGTATCTTTTTCCAGTTCAATGCCGATCTTGATCCTCTCGTTATCGCCGGCAAGGGCAAAAAGCTGATCAATATCCGCTTTGGAAAGCTCCACCGCCAAAATCCCGCAGTTAAACATATTCTGGCGAAAAATACGGGCAAAGCTCTCGCCGATCACCACGTTGATGTCATTGACCTCTAAGGCCCAGACCGCGTGCTCGCGGGAGGAACCGCAGCCGAAATTAGACCGGGTCACCAGCACAGAGGCCTGCTGGAAATTCTCTGCCTGGGTGTCGAACTCCTTTCCGTCCAGGAACAGATCTTCCAGCAGATGAGGCTGTAAGGCCCGCTTGGTGATCTCTGTCAGGTATTTGGCCGGAATAATCTCGTCCGTATTGATATCGTCTCTATCTATAAAAAAGGCTGAACCGCCGAATTCTTTCATGTCCTTCGTTGCTCCTTCTAATTGATAAACTGGGCAGGATCTGTGATCTCTCCGGTGACCGCTGCGGCGGCGGCAGACAAGGGGCTCATCAGATGCACCATGCCGCCTTTGCCCATACGCCCGTTGAAATTCCGGTTGGTGGTCGAGGCGCAGGATTCGCCCTCAGCCAGCACGCCGCTGCTCATACCGAGGCAGGCACCGCAGGTGGGGTTGAGCACGCAAAAGCCCGCATCCATGAAGATCTTGATCAATCCTTCGTCCAGGGCCTGGGAGTAAATCGCCGGGGTGGCCGGAGTCAGGATACCGCGTACCGTGTCGGCAACAGTGCGTCCCCGCAGGATAGAGGCCGCCGCCCGAATATCTTCGATGCGACCGTTGGTACAGGAGCCGATATAGACCTGATCAATCTTGGTACCGACCAGCTCATCAATATCCTTGACCTTATCCGGCTTATAATCATAGGTCACCTGGGGCCGCAGGTCAGACACATCAAGAGTCATGGTCTTGGCGTATTCAGCATCAGGGTCGGAATGCCATTTGCTGAAATCCTCCACTGCCGCCTCAATTGATGCGTAATCTTCCTGGATAAAAGGCCAGAGGTATTCAGCAGTTACCTTATCCGGCAGACAGAGGCCGGAGGTTGCCCCGGCTTCCACCGACATATTACAGAGGGTCATCCGGGAGGACATGTTCATCTGCTCCACGGCTGGACCGCAGAATTCTATAACCATATCAGTAGCCCCGTTAACAGTGAGCTGCTTGATGATTTTGAGAATCACATCCTTGGCATACACACCAGCGGGCAGTGTGCCGGTGACTTCGATCTTCATGGATTTCGGCTTCCGAAAGGCGCAAACGCCCTTGAGAATCCCGACCTCCAGATCCGTGGTTCCAACACCTGCGGCAAAGGCCCCAAAGGCCCCGTGGGTACAGGTATGGGAATCACCCATGATGACGGT
>MTKS01000140.1 GCA_004028495.1 Candidatus Electrothrix marina | reverse complement strand
GGTAATCCCCTGCTGACCTTGGCGAACAGCAGACAGGTGCATGATGCCCTCTGTTCTCTGGATCTGCTGGTGGTGACAGACCTGTTCATGACACCGACCGCAGCAATGGCGGATTATGTGTTACCTGCGGCCTTTTGGCCGGAAGTTGAGCAGGTGATAGGCTATCCCCTGGTAGCGGAAAATATGGTCTTTGCCCAGCAGAAGGCGACCCGGCACGGTGAATGTCGGCAGGACGAGTGGATTATGGATGAGATCAGCAAACGGCTCAGTCTGCCCGGCTCGGAAGAGAGCTTGACCGATGTCATCAATCAGCGGCTTGCCCCGCTGGGCATGACCTATGAACAGCTTCAGGAAAAAGGTTGGGTCTATCCCGAGCATATCTATTATAAATATCAGGGAAAGGGTTTCAGGACTCGATCAAAAAAAATCGAGCTATCCAGCTCTGCTTTGGCCCGTTTAGGTTATGACCCCCTTCCTTCGTATCTCGAACCGTCGGAAAGTCCGGTCAGTTGCCCTGATCTGCGTGCATCTTTTCCCTATATCCTCATAACCGGAGCCAGAAAAAAAGAATTTTTTCACAGTGAACAACGACAGGTAGCCTCTTTACGCAGGCTTCGTCCAGAACCGCAGGCAGAACTGCACCCGGATCAGGCCCAGGTGCATGATATTCGGACGGGTGATTGGATTTTGGTCAGGTCGCCACGGGGCAGCATTCGGGTGAAGGCCTTGGTAACCGATACGATCCGATCAGGAACAGTCAGTGTTGATCATGGCTGGTGGTTTCCAGAAAAAGAGGGGCCGGACTTTGGCTTTCTTGAGGCAAATGCAAATGTTTTGACCAATAACGGGCCGCCCTATGATCCGGCCTTTGGTACCTATCAATTACGCGGGTTGCTCTGCACTGTCCAAAAGGAAAAAAGAGAGGAGAGGAAAGATGATGAGGCCCGGTAAAAAAGCAATCTGTCTTGCTGAAATTTTTACGGATTTTCTGGTTTTTTCTCTCGCTGTGGTAGTTGCTTATTTTCTTTATGGGCATCTTCTGGATAACCCCCTGCCCGGCGGACTTGTCGCTTACTGCCAGCTCGGTTTGTTTTCCGGATTTGTCGGGACCCTGACCTTTTATTTCATAGGCCTGTATCGCCATCAGGCCAGCATGATGAACCTGCTTGAGACCAGGAAGATCATCAAAACCACTTTATTGCTTTTTTTGCTGCTTATCCTTTATACTTTTTTTGCCCGTGCAGAGTATTCAAGAATCACCCTCTGTCTTGCGCTCATCCTGGCACTTCCTCTTCTCTTGTTCGGCAGATTTATTTTTTTTAAATTCAATCAATACCTTTATCTTCAAGGGGTGAATGTTCGGCGTGTATTGATATACGGTGCAGGATCCGCCGGGCGATTGCTTTTTCAGTCCATTTTGAATACCCCTAAGTTGGGGTATGAACCTGTCGGCTTTTTTGATCCTGACGGGAGCAAAGAACGAATTCGGGAGCTTTGTCCCGAGGGGACGGACAGTATTCTGCTGCTGACCTGCTCCGAGCAATGCGTTCAGGCAATTGAAGAGCATAAGATCCAAGATATCTTTTTAAGTTCTCAGATGAACGGGGAAGAGCTGTATACCCTGCTGGCTTTTTGCCGTGATCGTCAGGTTGCTTTTCATATTGTCCCTTATTTGCAGCCGTTATTTACGGAGAAGGTCGAGCTGAGCTCAATAAACGGCATCCCCCTTGTTTCTTTTAAAGAGCAGACCATTGAGGTTGTGGAGAATTGGTTGAGGAGAGGTGTAGATCTGGTTTTGTCTGTCTTGTTTCTGCTTATTACAGCTCCGTTTACTCTTTGCATGGCCTTGCTGATCAAGCTGGACTCCCAAGGCCCTGTTTTTTTTAGACAGACAAGAATCGGTAAGGACGGTGCACCCTTTACCATTTATAAATTTCGAACGATGTACACTGATGCTCCTGTTTTTCATAATTCTCCGTCCGAGAGTACGGATTCCAGGATTACCCGTGCGGGAAGATTTTTGCGCAAAACGAGCCTGGATGAGCTGCCCCAGTTTCTCAATGTCCTGGAGGGTACAATGAGCTTGGTCGGGCCGAGGCCTGAGATGGAGTTTATTGTTAAGAATGTCTATAATGATCTGTACCGCCAACGTCTTCGAGTTAAGCCCGGTATTACCGGTATTTGGCAGATCAGCGCGGATAGGACTCGAGAGATTCATGAAGATATTTCCTATGATTTGTTTTATATAGCTAATAGATCCCTGCTCTTGGATATGCTCATTCTGATCAGGACGGTCCCGGCTCTTTTTATGATGAAGACCCATTGAGAGAGGGCCGAAAGGTGCTCTTGCGGAAAGACGTTCACCCGGGGTTTTGGGTCTGAGATTATATTTTCAACTTGACAGGCGTATTTCTCGCCGTAATATGTGAATAGCTATTCACTATAAAGATGGGTGCTTCATTGCTTGTTTTTTGATCACTTTTGTTACGGACAAGAAAAGAGGAAAGCGTGTTGGGTGACTCCAAGGAGTTACCGGTATTTTAATATAAATTATAAATTAATAGCTGGATACGTCCCTTGCAGGAATACAAAATGACATTCTGGGCCAAGCCCTTTTTTTACCTCGGTGACAACTGTCTCTATCTGCTTGCTGATTTAGGCAGGATGGGGATGTTTTTATTTGCGGCCTTGGCTGGCCTTTTTAAGCGTCCTTTCCGAGGGAAAGAGTTTCTTAAGCAACTGCATTTCATAGGAGCCGGTTCCATAGTTGTGGTGTTTTTCACCGCCTTGTCTTCCGGTATGGTGCTGGGACTGCAGGGTGTGTACACCCTGCAAAAGTTCGGTGCCGACGGTATGCTGGGCTCCGGAGTAGCTCTCACCTTGATTATGGAGCTTGGCCCCATCCTGACAGCCTTGATGGTTGCCGGGCGGGCCGGTTCCGCCATGTGCGCTGAAATCGGTATCATGCGCATCTCTGAGCAGATTGATGCCTTGGAGTGTATGGCTATTGATCCTTTTCGCTATCTCATTACACCCAAGTTTTTAGCTGCAATTATTTCTGTGCCCCTGCTCACGGCCATGTTTGACGTCGTGGGTATTTACGGCGGGTATCTTACCGGTGTGAAACTGATGGGTGTGAGTTCCGGCTCGTTTTTTAACGGCATGATGAACAGTGTCAGTAACCATGATATTCAGCTCGGACTGATTAAGTCCTTTGTTTTCGCCTTTCTGTTGGTTTGGATCAGTACGGGGCGAGGCTATTTCGTTTTGCAAATCCGAGGGGCGGGGTTCGGAGCTGAAAGCGTCAGCAAGGTGACTACCCAGGCTGTTGTTCTTTCCTCGATTTCCGTTTTAATCTTTGATTACCTGCTCACAGCGGTGCTGCTCTAAGGAAATTTAAGGTAATTTAAGGGGACAAAGATGGTTGCTGAAACGGAAAAAAAGTCGGTGAAAGATTACCCGGAAGGGGCGGACAGAGGAGCGGAAAGTACTCCGGCTGTTGAATTTATTGATGTTGTTAAATACTTCGGGGAATGGGGACAGAGGCATAGGGTGCTGCACGGTGTCAGCTATTCTGTTCCTCGCGGGAAAACCACCGTTATTGCAGGGGGCAGCGGCCAGGGCAAGAGTGTGACGCTCAAACTGGTGCTCGGCCTGCTGAAACCGGACAGTGGACGAATTCTGGTGGATGGTCAGGACGTCACTCGATTGGGACGGAAAAAACTTCGTAATCTGCGGATGAAATTCGGGGTGCTCTTTCAGGGGGCGGCTCTGTTCGATTCCCTTTCCGTGTTTGAAAATATAGCTCTACCGCTTCGGGAACGAACCCGGTTGACAGAACAGGAAATTGAGGAACGGATCGCCGCCACCTTGGAAACTTTGGAACTCACCGGTCATGAAAAGAAATTTCCGGCCCAGCTCAGCGGCGGCATGCAGAAACGGGTCGGGCTGGCCCGGGCTTTGCAGCTTGACCCGGAGATCGTGCTTTTTGATGAGCCGACAACCGGGCTTGATCCGGTGATGACCCGGGAAATTTATGACCTGTTCAGACGGACGCAGGAACGATTGGGGTATACCGCGATTATTGTCAGTCATGATATCCCCAAGGTTTTTGACTTGGCGGATCAAATTGTTCTGTTGAACAAAGGCGAGGTTGATGTCTTTACTGATGTTGCACAGATCAAGGATTCGAAAAAACCCTATATCCGCGAGTTCGCTGAGATGACTCTCGGGGATTTGTTCTCAGCCGACAGCAAGAAGGGCTGAGCAGCAGAGTTCATGCAGTTTTCGGGATTTTTTTA
Source organism: Candidatus Electrothrix marina (assembly GCA_004028495.1). Taxonomy (GTDB): domain Bacteria; phylum Desulfobacterota; class Desulfobulbia; order Desulfobulbales; family Desulfobulbaceae; genus Electrothrix; species Electrothrix marina. The sequence goes on along the minus strand of MTKS01000140.1, from coordinate 811 downwards.
AATTGTTTAATTTGAGTTTTAGGGAGTGTGAGGTGAATAATTCTCGCTTGGAAATTACAGTCGGTCTCTTTCTTGTTCTCGGTTTTGCCGCCTTCGGTTGGCTTGCCCTTCAGCTCGGCGAGGTTTCATGGCTGGGAGAGGGGACGACCTATACCTTGTATGCTGAGTTTGAAAACGTCTCAGGCGTGAAAACCGGCGCAGAGGTACAGATAGCCGGAGTCACGGTGGGATCGGTGACTGAACTGCGTCTGAGCAAAGATGATTTTGCCGTTGCCGCCCTCAAGCTGGATAAGGATATTCGATTGGCCAAAGATTCTATGGCCTCGGTCAAATCACAGGGGATCATCGGTGATAAAATTATCCAGATCACGCCGGGCGGTGATGAGGAGATGTATCAGGCCGGTGACGTCATTGTGGATACGGAATCTTCAGTTGATTTAGAGTCGTTGATTTCCAAGTTCGCTTTCGGCGGCGTTAAATAACGATATTTTTTGAGACGCTCCGGGATTGTTTTACTCGTCGCTTCGTCGGTCTCGGGGCGAGGGTATTTTTTCAGATAACGGATAACGAAATGCAGGAGGCGGCATTGCATGCCGAACGATTCATGAGAAGGATGTTTCGTATATTTCTTTTCAGCTTGTTTATTCTGGGGAATTGCGGCCTGCTGTATGCGGCGGACGGCGAGGTGGATTTTCTTGATGATGCATTTTATGAGGAGACACCTGAAGAAAATGCTGTCAGAGACCCCTTTGAGGGTATGAACAGGGTCGTTTTCACCTTTAATGATTATGCTTTTATGTGGATTTTGAAT
>MTKS01000139.1 GCA_004028495.1 Candidatus Electrothrix marina | reverse complement strand
GCAAGTCGGGAGGCGGTCTTCTGACCGATACCGGGCAATCGGGTCAGATCGGTAATCAACCGTTCCAGTGCCGGGGGAATAACCTGCATGATCGCTTAGGACAGGCCCGGAATATTCAGTCCTCCGGTCAGCTTGGACATCTCACCCTTGCCCAGCTCAGCCGCCTTGCGGGCTCCGTCATTAACCGCAGCCACAATCAGATCCTGAAGCATATCAACTTCATCAGCTTTCACGATACCCGGCTCAATGGCAAGTTCAACCAGCTCTCCCCGGCCATTCATGGTCGCATTCACCATGCCCCCGCCAGCAGAGCCAGTAACATTTTTGGTTGCCAACTCCTCCTGCATATCACCCATTTTCTTCTGGAATTCCTTTGCCTGCTGCATCATATCTGAAATATTCATTATCATCCCCTCTAGTATTTCCAAATAAACCAGGAAGCACCCTGCCTCCTTTCCTGGAAAGTATAACCATTTTTTTGGATTATTCGTCAACTTTTTCCTCATGCAACGGTCCACGGAAACGTGGTCCCACCCGAATATCTCCAACCTGGCCGTTAAAGATATCCACAGCAGCCAATACCAAAGAATCATGAGCCAATTTTTGGCGTTCCTGTCGCACAGCTCCTGCACTATCTGAATCTGTGGAACAGGCTGAAGAGTTTGGTACCTGGAAGGTTACCTTCAGCTCCTCCTGGAAGAAATCCATAGCAAACTCGGTGAGCCGAACAAGGTTTGCCTTGCTCTCAAGCAGCTTGCAGTCCACGGATTCATCATAGTTCACCGTCAGGACACCATTTTCTAAACGGGCTGAAGACGAACTGTTCAGGGCTGCCCCCATCCATTTGATCCGCTCCTGAACATAGCTAACAAAGTCAGGCCAATGCTTGCGCACATCTTTTTTATGTACACCTGATGCAAGCGGGGCATAGGTATCTTCCGGTGGCGGTGGATTCTGTTCTGATACTCCGGGCGCATTTGCTTCCGGCGCGTTAACCGATGCTACCCCCTGTTCATCAGAGGGCGAAGCCTGAGGAGGAGGAGGAGGCGCTACCGGTTCAGGAGCTTTTTTTTTTTCAGCCTCGGCAGGAGGGCCGGGCTGTGATGGTTGTCGAGTAGATGGTGGAAGGGACGACCCTGTCGGTCCCCTGTGCTGGTCCGGCTGTGGAACCTGCTGATTTTCATGGTTGTTTGTTTGGGTATTTACCTGGGGAGGTTGCTGTGACGATTGCTGTGACGGTATCGACTGCCGGGCTTGCTGAGCTACCTGCTGTTGCGGCAAAGCTACGCCAGCCAGCACATCATCTAATCGTGTGAGCAGGTCCGTGACTGGCACCACATCATCCACCTGCACGGCCCGGATAAAGGTCATTTCCACCGCAAAACGGGGGCGGGCTGAAAAAGCGGCCTTTTCAAGGCCCTCAAGCAGGAGATTGAACATCATGAACAGGGTCTGGGAAGAATAAGCCGCAGCAACCTCCTGCAAAAGAGCTAGCTCATCAGCAGGCAGATCAAGCAGAACAGCTGGATCCTTACTGATACTGCACACCACAAGGCTGCGAAACCAAGCCAGCAGCTCATTAATAAAGCGTTTGATGTCCATGCCGTAACTGTACACCTTGTCCAGGTTGTTCAGGGCGGCACTCAGATCCTTGGCAAGGAGGGCGCGGGCAAGATCGGCAATCACCTCATGACTGACCAGCCCCAGCACATCAGCCACCTCTTGGCCGATAACGTTCTCCCCGCAGTAAGAAAAGACTTGATCCAGCAGGCTGAGCCCATCACGCACCGAACCTCCTGCCTCTCGCACCACCATATTCAGAGCGGCCTCGTCAATATTGATGCCCTCCTGTTGGGCAAGGGAAGCAAAATGAGCGGCCAGCTCGGCATGGGCAACCCGTTTCAGCTCATAACGCTGGCATCGTGAAAGGATGGTCACCGGCACCTTGTGTAGCTCGGTGGTGGCAAACATGAAATAGACATGCTCGGGCGGCTCCTCAAGGGTCTTGAGCAAGGCATTGAAGGCCTCGGTGGTGAGCATGTGGACTTCATCAATGATGATGATCTTGAACTTCGAGCTGGTGGGCATGAAACGGATGTTTTCTTTCAGCTCGCGGATTTCCTGAATACCTCGGTTGGAGGCACCGTCCACCTCGTGCAGGTCAACCGAACTGCCTGCCATAATCTCTTTGCAGGAGCGACATTTGTTGCAGGGTTCGGGTGGCGGCCCCTGTTCGCAGTTTATGGCCTTGGCCATGATGCGGGCAAGGGTGGTTTTGCCGGTACCGCGCACTCCACTGAAGATCAGGGCGTGGGGTACCCGATTCTGCAATAATCCGTTTTGCAGGGTTCGGACAATGGGTTTCTGGCCGACAACCTGAGCAAAGATCTGGGGTCGGGATTTTCTGGCTAGGACGAGGTAGGACACGGTAGCTTCTTTTTATAATTGATCTTCGAGGCGTTAATCGTTTTTACGCGCTATTTTTTACGATGGATATCGTCATGACAAACTGTGCAAAGCGTCACAAGGTTATCTTCCGTATTTTCTCCGCCTTTCGCATGTGTTTTTTGGTGGTGGAGTTCCAGATGACGAGGGTCGGATCGGTTCCATTCGTCATGCGACCATGCGCAAACAGTGCATTTATAATCGTCCCTCCGAAGGACATTGCATTTTACAGGATCAGGAATACGGCGGTCGTGTTTGGGACTTTGGCGATCAGCTTCCAGCAGATAAACGCCGACTTCGAGATCGGGTCGCCCTGTATTTTTGGTGACAATCGGCCAGCCGTACTCAGTACGCAACTCTCTCACCCTTCTCGCCCACTCCGATTTGTCCCGTGCAAGATATTTCAATTCCTCGCCGGTTATTTTCTGACTAATATTCTTCCTGAAATACTTCAACAGCTTGTCACGGACAGAAATATTTTCCCTGCGTATCTCGTTTGCTAAATTCCAACGATGAGCCGCGTCTCGATCTTGTTCATCAGAAAGCAATATATAGTCGGAAGGCCCCATAACTGCCGCATCAATATGTGCAAAATCGAACTCATTCTCTTCTGCCATCTGTGCCGCTGTCAGGCCACTCGCTATCGACCAGCCGAATTGAACTCTCAGTTCACGAATTCTTCGAGCATACTCCTGAATACCTGAGACAACAAGCAGTTCATCTCCGCTGATTACCACCCCCTGATATTTCAAAAAATAATGCAGTATCCTATCGCGGGCACTGCGGGCCTCAGCAGGAGGAATCAAAGATTTCCCTAAGTCGCGCAAGTGATGATAACATGGAATAAGGGAAAGTACCTTCTGCCGTAAATTATCAGACTTCAGCTCATCTTCAAAATCTATCAACAACTCCAGTAGCTGTTTTCTTATTGTTTCCGATTTCATGTATCAGCTCTATTGTCCAGCAACACTCTGACAATATCCGCCACCCTTGCCGCAAGCAGAGGGGGGACAGCGTTACCGATCTGTTTAGCAATTTCAATTTTCGACCCGGTAAAACGAAAACTGTCCGGAAAACTTTGAAACCGTGCTGCTTCCCTATGAGTAATCGGACGATGCTGCTCAGGATGCAGATAACGACCTTTTTCAGGCTTGAAAAATTCTGTCCGTATCGTCACTGAAGGCCGGTCCCACCAAAGCCGACCAAACAAGTCTGTTCCGCCGGATTTTTTTCTGACCCAGCACTTGGGAGTTAATTCAGGCGCAACACGTTGCAAGTCAAAACGATTCATTCCTTCTTCAGGAATAGCCCTATATCTTTTCCGGCTGAGTTCTGTAGGATTCCTTCCGAAGTGCAGGTCAAGCGGAGGTGCTGTTTCTCTGATTTCCGTCCCTTCAGGGGGCGGGAGATCCTTAATCGCATCTCGTACAGTTTTCCACTGTTGCGAAGAAGATAAAAACTCCTGCTTCTCAAACGGCAGCAACAGCTGTTTACTCTTTCCGTTCGGGTTAAAATGAGTTTTTCTGGGTGGAAACAAGATTGAGGGATCTGTAAAGTTACAGCCGATGATAAAAGCCCTGGTACGGGTCTGCGGAACGCCGTAGTCGGCAGCCGTCAATTTCTCATGATGGACTTTAAAGCCGAGGGATTTTGCTATCCCGATAAGTTCCTCATGCTCGGATGTACCAAGCAACTGCGGTACGTTTTCCATAACAAAAACTGAGGCCCCGCATTGCTCAACAACTTGAAGAAAAGGACGCCAGAGTTCTTTACGAGGATCGTCAGCGCGTTTCTTATTGAGCAAGCTGAATCCCTGGCAAGGAGGGCCTCCTATCACCACGTCGGCACGAGGAATACTGATCTGATCGTCTTTCAATATTTCCGCAAGATCACCGACAACACAGTGCGGACCGAAGTTCTCATTATATGTATCAACACAGAACGTATTGAAGTCATTGGCCCATACAGACTGAAAGGGCTGTCCAAAGGACTCGGAAAATCCTAAAGACATTCCGCCGGCTCCGGCGAATAAATCAATCAGGCGGTAACGCTGCGGGGTTTCTTTGAGCAGGGTACCGGAACAGCGTGTTCTATAGGAGCGTTCGTCTTCCCGTAACAGTAGCGTACTCTTCAGGCGATCAGAACTCATAATCCGTTTTGCAGGGTACGAACAACGGCTTTCTGGCCGACAACCTGAGCAAAGGTCTGAGGTCGGGACTTTCTGGCTAGGACGAGGTAGGACACGAGTGTTTTCGATCTATTGATTCAAAATTCAATAAGGGCAATCTTGGAAGATTGCCCTCTGTAATTATCTATTCCAAGTGGTCAAGGGCAGGGATAAACCCACCAGCCAACGCCTTCATGCTCCCATTCATAGTCGGTATACTGATCAATCACCTTCTGCTTCTCCGTTTCTGAAGCAGTATAGAAATGTGATCGATTCATATCACTCCAGAAACGATACACAGGGATAGTGCCCGCCTTTGCATAATCAAATGCGTACCATTCAATACGCTCATATCGCCACTCATCATCTGAGTAGGTGTCCTCAACATGCTCTTTCTCTGTTTCAGAGATGGTATAGAAGTGAGAACGATTTATATTGCTCCAGAAACGATACACGGGAAGCGAATCATCTTCCTGAGCAGTATAAGCGCACCACCAACC
>MTKS01000138.1 GCA_004028495.1 Candidatus Electrothrix marina | reverse complement strand
CCTGGGAAATACCGGCCATCGGTTACGGTATTCGCTATGAATACGGCATGTTTGATCAGGAGATCGTCAACGGCTGGCAAAAAGAACTCAGTGATCGCTGGCTGCATCCCGGCAACCCCTGGGAGATTAAAAAACCGGTTATGGCCTGCGATGTCGGTTTCGGGGGCCATTCAGAAATATACCATACAGAAAAGGGCATTCGCCGAATCCGCTGGCGGCCCGCCCGGGTCATCACCGGGGTTCCTTATGATGTTCCCGTTCCCGGTTATAAGGTAAATACTGTCAACTACCTGCGCCTTTGGAGCGCGGAATCACATTCTTCCTTTGATTTTGCCGATTTTAACACCGGTGATTATTACGGAGCGGTCGAGGACAAAATCAAGGCGGAAACCGTCACCAAGGTACTCTATCCCAATGACGAACAGTTTCAGGGAAAAAAGCTGCGCCTGGAACAACAGTTTTTCCTCGTTTCCTGCTCATTGCAGGACATGATCCGCCTGCATCTTTTTCGCCACGGCAATCTGTTCAACTTTCATGAATATTTCCAAGGCCAGCTCAATGACACACATCCGGCGGTCGCTGTTCCCGAGCTGATGCGCCTCTTGATTGATGTACACCTCTACGACTGGGATGAGTCCTGGGAAATTACAAAAAAGACCCTCAGTTATACGAATCACACCTTGCTGCCTGAGGCTATGGAAAAATGGTCGCTGGAGCTGTTCGGCAGCCTCCTGCCTCGCCATCTGGAAATTATCTTCGAGCTGAACCGTCTTTTTCTCGATGAAGTCAGGATCAGGTATCCCGGCGATGATGCACGACTGCAACGGATGTCGGTGATTGACGAGACCGAACCGCGCTCCGTCCGCATGGTCAACCTTGCCTGTATGGCGGCCAAAACTATCAACGGGGTCGCGGCCATGCATACCGATCTTCTGCGAAGCAGCACGCTGGCGGACTGGAATGACATGTATCCCGGAAAAATACGTAATGTGACCAACGGAGTCACCCCGCGCCGCTGGATGGCGGTCAGCAATCCCCGTCTCACCCGCTTGATCACCGAGGCCATCGGCGAAAAATGGATCACTGATCTTGACGAGTTATCCAAGCTGGAAAAACTCACTGACGACGCGCCCTTTTTAGATGCCTGGAAAAGGGTTAAGGAAGAGAATAAACAGGATTTTTCCGCCCTGATTAAATGTTGCGACAATATCCACGTTGATTACAGGGCACTGTTTGATGTCCAGGTCAAGCGGATTCACGAGTATAAACGGCAGCATCTCAATATACTGCACGTCATTACCCTGTACACTCGGATCAAGGCGAACCCGAATCTTGAAATAACCCCGCGTCTCTTCGTCTTCGGCGGAAAAGCAGCTCCCGGTTATTTCATGGCCAAGCGGATCATTAAGCTGATTACCTCTGTGGCCCAGGTGGTGAACAATGACCCGGCTGTGCGCAACCAGCTCAAGGTCTTTTTTATTCCGAATTATAATGTTAAGATAGGCCATATTGTCTACCCCATGGCCAACCTGTCCGAGCAGGTCTCGCTGGCCGGTATGGAGGCCTCGGGCACAGGCAATATGAAGTTTTCCATGAACGGAGCCTTGACCATCGGCACCCTTGACGGAGCCAATGTGGAAATCCGAAAAGAGGTGGGAGAGGAGAACTTTTTCCTTTTCGGTCTTAATGTCGAGGAGGTCGCGGAGCTGCGGAAAGCCGGCTACACACCGATAGATTATTATCATCACAACGAATCCTTACGTGCAGTCATAGACCTAATAGGATCAGGAATCTTCACCTCCGGTGACAGGGAGCTGTTCAAGCCGATTATCGATTCCCTTCTCCATGAGGATCCGTACATGCTTTTTGCCGACTATCAGGATTATATGGACTGCCAGGAGCGAGTCAGCCGCCTGTATGCGGACAGCAAAAGCTGGACCAAGATGTCGATTCTGAACACCGCACGAATGGGCAAATTCTCTTCAGATCGCTCTATAAAAGAGTATTCCCGAAAAGTGTGGGATGCCCAACCCTGCCCTGTTAAACTGAAATGGAACGAACTGCCCGAGGACGGTGTGCTCTTTCATCCGGAAGAAACTGAAAAGGAATAAGGGCTGAAAGCTGCCCTTACGGCATACAGGTCTGTATTTAACGATCCCGACGCAGAATATATCCGGCAAGTTGCTCCAAAACAGTCAAGCTCTCCCGGTGCTGCCTGTTATCAAAACAGGATAATGCGGCAACCCCCTTCTCTGTTTCCTGACAGGCCCTCTGACGGGAAAACGCAAAGCTGTCGGCTGTGTGCATAAGCTGTCGGGCTCTTGCACAGCCGGCCCCGTCTCTGACAGTGCTCTCTACCGCCTTGATCAGCTCGGCCTTCTCCGAGCCCGAGGCATGAGCAAGGGCATGAATCAAGGGAAGCGTCATTTTTCCCTCGATAAAATCATTGCCCACTATTTTACCGGTCACCTGCTCATCCCCCAGATAATCGAGAAGATCATCAACAATCTGAAAGGCGATACCAATTTTCTCTCCATACCGAGCCAAGGCTTTTTGTTGCGTCGGTTCGGCATTACCGTACAGGGCACCTATTTCACAGGTCGCGCTGATCAGGCGGGCCGTCTTGCGCAACACAACGGAAAGGTATTGCTCCTCGCTCACAGCAGGGTCAGCAGCGTAACGCAGTTGAAGAAATTCCCCGTCAACCATGGACTGTGTCGCATGACACACTATATCCAGCCCTTTCTGACCGGCCAAGGTGCCGACCAGGTGCATACAGCGGGCATGAAGCCAGTCACCCGCGAGAATGGCGGCGGCTGTACCGTACTTTTTCACGACTGATTCTTTACCGCGCCGATTTTCAGCGTGATCAATCACGTCATCATGAATCAGGGACCCGGCATGCAGGTACTCGAACGTCGCCGCCAGCAGATAAAGGTTCTCATCATCCCTTCCGCAAAGTCTGGAGCTGAGAATCGCCAAAACAGGGCGCAGTCTTTTCCCTCCCTTGAGCAAAGAATATTTAAGCACTTCAAAGAGCAGCGGATCATTTTCAGCCTGCGCGGATTCCAGATCCAGCAGCATAGCCTCCTCGGTTCGTTCCGCATGCCGTTGTATAAATTCAATCAGAAAAGCCATGTCTTCAACAGCCGGAACTGCCTTTTTTTCTTTCAAAATAATTACTCTCTTGTTTCTTGAGAAGGGGAAGATCGCTCACCGTTAAAAAACTCTTCAACACCCTGGACAGCTCTGCTGACCGGAGCCCCCGGCAAACTCGCCCGAAAACGGCGACCATAAAACTTGCTGAATAAACGGACATCCAGAATCGCCATAACCCCTTGATCATTGGTGCGGCGCATGAGACGCCCTACCCCCTGTCGAAGAGCGAGGATCGCTCTCGGGATCTGAAATTCCATAAACGGGTTCCTCCCTGCCGCCTTGATCCTCTCCATTCGGGCCATAATAACAGGGTCGCCGGGGACTTCAAACGGCAATTTATCAATAATGACCAAGCTCAAAGATTCTCCTGGAACATCAACGCCTTCCCAGAAGCTAGCAACAGCAAAAAGAACAGAATCCGTCTCTTCGGCAAAACGATCCAGCAATCGGGAGCGTGAACAGGTTCCCTGCCGCAACAGGAGATAGGGGAGTTCGTCCTGCAGACTGTGCCAGGCCAGATCCAAAGCCCGAAACGAGGTAAACAGCACCAAGGCCCTCCCCTTGGAACAGGTAACAAGCCGCGATATTTCCAGATGCAATGCATTTCTATATTCCGGAGCAGTCGGTTCGGGAAAATGATCTCCCGGAACGTACAGCAGGCTGCGCTTTCGGTAATCAAAGGGAGAGGGAAAAGAATAGGTCTTCGTGCCTTCAGGTATTCCGAGCCGTTGACTGAAATATCCGAATCCTCCGTCTCCACCGTCTGTCCTCAGCGTGGCCGAGGTAAAAAGGCAATGTTCCGCACCGGCAAACAGCGTAGCCCTCAGCTCATCAGCAATATCAATCGGGGTCGCGGACAGGGTAATATTTTTTTCTGTCCGCTCAACCCATTGAATATAATTGGACTGCTCAGCCTGCTCGGGCTGCTCGGGCTGCTCAGCTCTGAAAATCACCGGCGAGGTGATCCGGTCAAGATGCTGAGCAATGCCCTGGCTCCGCTGCCCATAATGCCCCCAGGGCTCATCCTGGCCCTTTGCCTTGTCAAGCTGCTCGGCAAGAGAAATCAAAGCCGTCATCAGCGTGTTTCCGGCCTGTTGCAGCTCAGGATATTCCGCAAAAATATCTGCAAGCGGAAAACGTCCTTTCCGGACAGGAAACATTGCGGTGAATTGCTCGTTCAGACCGGAAAGTGCTCTGGATGCGGATAAAATGCCCGCATACAGCTTGCTTGCTCCAACCCCGCCTCCTTTTTTGAGCATACTTTGCTCAATGTCCGTTATCAGGTCAATGACTTGGTATTTGGAAAAAGAAAAACCGAAAAAATTACCTGCCACGTTTTCCAAATGATGCGCTTCATCTATAAGAACAGATTGATACCGGGGAAGCACCTCGCCGAAACCGTTTTTCCGGACAGCCAGATCGGAAAAGAGCAGATGGTGATTAACAACCAATAACTGACAGGAAGCAGCCAACCGACGAAGGCGATTCAGATAGCAATCACCGGTATAAGGGCAGTCCGAGCCAAGACAGAAAGAGGGAAGACAGCAAACCTTCTGCCAAAAAAAGGAGTTTCCCGCGACTCCAGTCAATTCAGCGCGGTCCGCAACAGCTGTTCTTTGCAGCCAACCTTCAACTTTATCGTACAACGCCTCACCTTCTTTTCTCCCTGCCTGTACCGAATCCTGAACGGAGTCCTGAAAAATTGCCGGGTGGGCCTGGTTGCCTCGGGCGTCCAACTGGTGCCAACGATAAAGGCAGAGATAATTCTGCCTCCCTTTGACACTCATCGCGGTCAAACCGGGTGCAATATACTTTTGGATAAAGGGAATTTCTCTTTTGAGGATCTGATCCTGCAGATTGCGGGTATTTGTGGACACAACAACCCTGCGGCCGCTGAGAGCTGCCGGAACAAGATAGGCAAGCGTTTTCCCCAGCCCTGTCCCCGCCTCCACTATCAGG
>MTKS01000137.1 GCA_004028495.1 Candidatus Electrothrix marina | reverse complement strand
TGGAGGGCTTGTCCGAGGTATTTCCGGGCACACCGACCGGGCGATTTCTGTCCAAACCGGTCATGCATGAGATGATGAGAGAACTTGGGGCCACGGAAGAGGATCCGGAGCAATACGATGCTCTCTATAATGCTGTTGCCGATGTTATGACGAGTTCGGTGTTTCGTCAGGTCTTTGGTGATGATGCAGTCATCGCCTTATGCCCGCCGGATCCGGAACGGTTGCGGGACAACCCGGAGCAGGAATTGAAAAAGAGCCTTTTGGCTTTCGGGACCTCATCTTCGGCAGGACCGATCAGCAGATTTGCCCGCATGGTGATGCGTAAGGATGTGAGGAATGCGGAGACAGCCGGTCTGGATATGACCCGGATCAGGCTGGATGATAATGAGGTGCTCTACGGATATGACGACCGGGGGATTATTGTGCTGGCCTATGATCCCGAGAGGATTGTCAGTGCGGTTCAGCGGAAAAATTCCTGGAAAAATCTGCGGCATTCTCAGCCCTTTATGGCAACCGATGCTTTCTGGAATGAGGAGGGGCAGGGGCATGTCTACGCCCGTTCCTATCTCAATGCGAAGTTCCTGCAGGAACTTGTCAGTGCTTTTGCTCAACAGAAGGTTCAGAATATGGCAAAAGCGGCGGTGAAAGAGCTGGCAGGGGTGAAGAGCATAGGCGGCCTGATCGTTGAAACTCAGGGCGAGCTTCGCCTGCGGATGAAAGGGATGAAAGGAAAACGTGATCCTGAGTCGCTGCCCGAGAAGGCTCGGCCCGAAAAAGCCTTATCGGCTGATGAAAACCTTGCTTTCCCCTTGTTGCAGGCAAAAACCTTGCTGCATTATCGGCTTGCTCATTTTGATAAAGCGTTTTTTCGCAATGTGCTGGCCTCGGCCGAGACGGAACAGCAGTACAGCGAGCTGGAAAAGACAGTTCAGGATAAGGCAGGTTTTTCCCTGGATAAATTTCTGGAGGCTGTGGGGCCCCGGGCCGGGATATCTGTTCATGAGATTGTCAATGCAGGCATGTTTCCCCTCCCGAAAACGGTTGCGGCCCTCCAGGTACAGGACAGGAAAGCTGCTGGACGGGCCTTGGAAAAATTACGTGATACCCTGAAAAAACAGGGCCTCGCGAGTGAGCACCAGGAAAAAGTTCAAGGACATACCCTTTATTATTGGACAATCATGCCTGTTGAGGTCACGCATTTAGCCGTAGTGCTGACCGATACCATGTTGTACATCGCCAATGGAGAAAGCCAATTGCGAGCCTTGCTGGAAGGGAAGCAGGAGCCCGAGACCTTGGCGGAACAGATCAGGGAGCTGGGGGAAACAGCGGGCGCCTGCGTCGCTGCTGCCAATTCAGGCGCATTTCTTGTTCGGCCGGAGCGGTTAGCTGTTCAGCTTGCTCCGGTTGTTGATTGGCTGACAGAGATGATGGCGGCGAACGGCACCGGTTCCGGCAGGAAAATACAGGAGGAAGTGCTGACCCTGATGCGCTCTTTTGATTTTATCGCCGCCTGCAGCGATGTCACGGAAACACATGTCAGGGGAGAGGTCATCTTTAAAACGCTGCCCGCAGGGAACCAAGGGAAAAAATAAAAAGGAGACGGGGATGAGGAAGCTGGATAAACAGGTATGGGGATGGGCTCTGTACGACTGGGCGAATTCCGCCTTTGCAACCACAGTGATGGCGGGGTTTTTTCCAATTTTTTTCAAGCAGTACTGGAGCTACGGCGCGGATGTCAATACAAGCACGGCCCAGCTCGGTTTTGCCAATGCCGTCGCAAGCCTGATTGTTGCCGCAATGGCACCGTTGCTGGGTGCTGTTGCTGACAGAGGAAGTGCCAAGAAAAGGCTGCTGCTGCTCTTTGCCTATCTCGGGGTCTTGATGACCGCATCCTTGTTTTTTGTCCAACAGGGACAATGGCTCTGGGCGGTTTTTATTTACTCGCTCGGGATTATCGGCTTTTCCGGAGCCAATATTTTTTATGATTCCCTGCTGCCGAGCGTAGCTGAGAAAGACAATATTGATTATATCTCCAGCCTCGGTTTTTCGCTGGGCTATCTGGGCGGGGGGCTGCTCTTTCTGGTTAATGTCCTGATGACCCTGTATCCGGAAACCTTCGGGCTTGCCGATGCCGGTGAGGCGGTGCGTTGGTCTTTTCTGACCGTGGCCCTCTGGTGGGGAGGCTTTTCCCTGTTCACCCTCTTTTGGGTTGAGGAAGAAAAAAAAGCGATTGAGAGCCGTTCTGTTGTGCAGATTATCAGGGAAGGGGGCCAGCAGTTTGTCGGAACATTTCAGGAGATCCGTCATTTAAAAACCGTTTTTCTTTTTCTCCTGGCCTACTGGTTCTATATCGACGGCGTGGATACCATTGTCCGCATGGCTGTGGATTATGGTCTGTCACTGGGTTTTGCCTCCAACGACCTCATTATCGCTCTGCTGATTGTTCAGTTTGTCGGATTTCCGGCAGCACTGCTGTTCGGTAAGCTGGGGCAGTCCTGGGGGGTGCGTAAATCCATTTTCCTGGGGATCGGGATCTACATCCTGATCACCCTTTGGGGCGTGAGGATGGAAAGCAAGAATGAGTTTTACATCCTGGCCGGGGCCATCGGTTTGGCCCAGGGCGGGATTCAGGCTCTGAGCCGTTCTTTTTATTCACGCCTTATTCCTGCGGACAAGCCTGCCGAGTACTATGGCTTTTATAATATGCTGGGGAAATTTGCCGCCATCCTGGGGCCTGCTTTGATGGGATTTGTCGGTCTCTTTGTCCGAAGGATGCTTATGCCAGCTGCACCGACAGCGGAGCAGATCGAAACAGTGGGGAGGATCGCTTCGCGCTGGGGGATCGGATCAATTATCCTGCTCTTTCTTATCGGCGGTGTCTTATTGTACTTTGTTGATGAAGAGAAAGGGAAGCAGGAGGCTGCCCGCCTGGCCGGAGATGAGTCAACAGTGGGCGAATAGATAAGAGATATTTGACGAAGAGAGAGGAGTGTGAATTAAGGGGGAAAGGGGAACATGGTTGCGAGATTCGGTTTGTGCGCTTCTCCCTCCCTGGCCGGGGTAAATAGAAAAGGCGGATACGCTATGCACGTATCCGCCTTTTTTACGGTCAATCGAAAGAGAATATCCTTATCCGATTGATTATCCTTTTCTCACCTCACGACAGCTCAGCATGTTCACAGTATTTTTCTCTTCAATCAGGTTGAAGAATCTCGCCCCGATATACAGCATGAGCAGAAACACTGAGAGAGCCACTGAACCGTCAAGTATTCGTTCAGGTGATGTTGCAAACCCCGCCTCTACGCGGATGTTTATTATAATATACATCAGAACGGCCAATGACCAGTAGGATGATTTTTTTTGGGAACAGCAATCGGTTGTCATTTTTCCCCCTTTTTTTGCGATGCAGCCGCCTTTTTTCAAACAGGAAGAGGCAGCAGCAGCTCTTGTTTGGTTTTTTGTTAATAACTCCTCATGGTAATATTCATAATGTTCTTCTCTCGTTCTCTCGATTTCTTGTTTGAATTCTCTAATCGTTTTTGAACTCCGCCACCAAGGCTTGAATCGAGGCCTTGGCATCGCCGAAGTACATACGGGCATTTTCGGCAAAGAAGAGGGCGTTTTGAATGCCGGCAAAGCCCGGATTCATAGAGCGTTTCAGCACAATAACTGTTTTGGCCCGGTGTGTTTCAATGATAGGCATACCGTAAATCGGGCTGGACTCGTCATCCAGTGCTGCCGGATTGACGACATCGTTGGCACCGATGACCACGCAGACATCCACGCTGTCCATACGGGGATTAATATCATCCATCTCCACAAGCTGGTCGTAAGGAACATTGGCCTCGGCCAGCAGCACGTTCATATGGCCGGGCATGCGTCCTGCAACCGGATGAATAGCGTAAGAGACCTCGGTGTCGTTTGCTTCCAGCAGATCGCCCAGTTCTTTCACCGCATGCTGGGCCTGAGCAACTGCTAGGCCGTACCCCGGAACAAAGGCAACAGAGTCGGCAGCTTCGAGGATATAGTAAACATCTTCTGCTGAAGCCGGGCGAACCTCGCCCTGGGGGCCGTCACCGGTCTGCACGGCTGTTGTGCTCCCGAAACCGGAAAATAACACGTTGGCCAGGGAACGATTCATGGCCTTACACATGATATTGGTCAGGATGATCCCGGAGGCACCGACCAGGGCACCGGCAACGATCAGGATGTTATTGGAGATGACAAAACCGGCTGCACAGGCGGCAATGCCGGAGTAACTGTTCAGTAAAGAAATAACAACCGGCATGTCAGCTCCGCCGATGGGAATGGTGGAGGTTACACCGAATCCCAAGGCGACCACCAGGATAAGGGCAAATAAGACATAACCGAAAACGCTTGCAGGGGTTATGCAGAAAATAGCGGCAGCTACCAGGGCGGTGCCCAGGATGACCGCATTCATAATATGCTGCCCCTTAAACACCACGGCTTTTTGGGTAATCTTGCCGGAAAGCTTGCCAAAGGCGACCATGGAGCCCGAAAAGGTGACACCGCCGATAAAGGCGGAAAGAAAGGCGACAATGGCTATAAAAACAGACATTTCTCTGTTTTGATGATATTCAGCCCAGGCCAGAAGAAGGCTGGAGATACCGCCGAACCCGTTGAACAGAGCGACCATTTCCGGCATGGAGGTCATTTCCACTCGAATTGCGACAAAGGCGCCGATACCGCTTCCGATAAGAATACCGAGGAAAATCCACTTATAATCCAAGCCGGCATTCATCAGGGTAACGATAATGGCGATCAGCATACCGAGCGAGGAAAGCAGGTTTCCTCTTCGGGCCGTGGCAGGCGAGCTGAGCATTTTCAGGCCGAAGATGAACAGGGCTGCCGAGATGATATAGATAAAGTTGATGAAAAGAGGGTTCATTTGGGACCTCCTTCATTCTTTTCTTTTTTCTTAAACATTTCCAGCATTCGGTTGGTAACCATATATCCGCCCACCACATTGATGGTCGCAAAGGCGACAGCTGCGGTTCCGAGGACGGCGGCAAAGGTGAGATTGTCGCATTTCAGGGAGGCTATGGCCCCGATCAGGGTGATGCCGGAGATGGCATTGGACCCGGACATCAGCGGGGTGTGCAGCGTTGAGGGGACCTTGGAGATAAGTTCA
>MTKS01000136.1 GCA_004028495.1 Candidatus Electrothrix marina | reverse complement strand
CTTTTGGTCAGAACTGAGCCAGACCTCACACCATTCTGGATCATCTGCTGGGATCAGATTTTTAGTATCCTGCCAGAACGATTCTACTTCAAGAGCTTTGCGTATATTTGAAATACTCTCGAGCAATTTTGTATGCCTGGGCTCGCCTGACTTGGAATTTTCCTCAGAGTACTGTTCAATCTTCGTAAAAAGTGCTTCCTTCTTGCTGTTGGGAACAAAAATTGTTGCGAATACTGTTTCTTCAGGACATGCAAGATCCTCAGTTTGAACAAATTCCTTACGGATATTAAGCAGTCGAGTCCATTTAGCAGGATCCTTTCCACTTAGATTCTCAAGACTTTTGCTTACCAGTTGGTATCCCGGCTCTCCCCTAAACTCAAGATAAACACCATTTCTTTGTGTATGATAAACGACTTCATCATTTTTTGCCGCATCCCAAGCTTGTTCCAATTGTTGTTTCAAAAAGATGCTGTGTTTCTGTCGATCTCTTTTCGGCCTATTTGCTTTACCTCCGCCCCCGCTTGTTCCTGTAAAATCATTGCGTTCAAATGAGGTAACAATAAGATGCGGTAATTTGCTTGCCATGCTCAATTATCCTCTGATTCCTTTGTGCGTTCCTTGACGTTCCCGAATGGTAAGCAATAGATATTTGGCGGATATTTTATTCTGATCCGTGAGAATAGCATTTTTAACAGCATCCCGGCAGGCGTGATCTATTTCTGCATGACTGAGACCTTCACTCTCTTGCAGCACCTGTTTCCAGGCAAAACGGGAAGCCATAAACGTTCCCAGTACATTGGCAATCAAAGATTTTCGTTGCTCAATTTCTGGATTTTCATAATAAAGGACATCATCAAAACGTCGGAATAAGGCTCGATCCAGCAAGTTCGGATTATTGGTCGCCGCAATAATTAAACTGTCCGAAGTATCCTGCTCGATAAATTGAAGAAAGGCGTTGAGGACACGCCTCATCTCTCCTACCTCGTTATCTATAGAACGATCGCCGCCTATGGCATCGAACTCGTCAAAAAGATACACTCCGTGTTCCTGTTGAATCAAATCGAAAATTTGGCGTAACTTAGCACTGGTCTCCCCCATAAACTTAGTCACCAGACGATCCACTTGAACTGTATGTAATTGCAGATGCAGTTCCTTGGCAAGCACCATGGCACTCATAGTTTTTCCGGTTCCAGGGGGGCCAATTAATAATATTTTGCGGCGATGCTTCAATCCATGTAATTTTAATTTTTCCCGCTGACGATATTCATGTACCACTCGTTTTATGCGCTTACAAAGATCTTCCGGCTGCACCATTGCAGTCAACGGCGTTGACGGTTCCTCAGTTATCACTAATCCTTGCAGGATTTTTGGAAACGAAATAACATGCAACCCTTTTTTCTTGCGCTCTGTCTCTACAATGTCACGGATATCATGGGCCAGTGCCGAATGGCCTTGACGAGCTTCATGGGCTGCAACTTGAAGTGCAATGGTATAAAAACGATCTTGATTGTCACTGAATTTAGAACGAATCAATGACTTTATCTGTTCTGCTGTTGCCATAATCTGCACCTTAACTGATCTTGTTGAGTCTCCGTTAATTGCAACAATGAACTTCTCGAAGAAAAAAGAAACCTATTTTACCATCTTTTCAAGATGTCATTGCACGGTCATATACTCTACTTTCTTGTATAGCATATTTCAGTTAAGAACTGTACCAAACTCCGATTGATAATCTTCCGCAGCTTTCCCTTGCAAACAGGTATGCAAGGGAAAGCATAGACAGTCAGAAATATCAAGACTAAAAAATCCCTGAAAATCTATCAAGGCGTCCTATTTCAACACGATTTCCGCATCCGCAGCGGCATCAGCAGCATGGTTGACAAAGATATCAGCAAAGGCATCCAGCTCTCCCAGCCCTTTTTTTACGGTGACAACCTCAAAACCTTCCTTTTCCAGGATCATCTGCCAGGACGGCTCTTCGGGATCTGTCCCGGCCATATCGTTGAGAGCGTGATCTCCGGCCACCACCATGCAGGGTTTGAGCATCACCTTTTTCACACCGCGCATTTTCAGCTTATCAATCACATCCTCAAGCGCAGGAAAGCCCTCCACATTACCTATCAGCGTGACCACTTCCGGGTAGAGTTGCCGCATCCTGTCGGCAAGCTCAAGATAGGCTCCCCCGGACGGAAAATGTTCATTACCGTGGCCCATGTACACTAAGGCTGCGTTTTCCTTGGCTGCCAGCTCGGCATCCGCAGCCAGAGCCTCTGCCGCAGCGGTAATATCTTCGGCATAGGGGTGATCCAGACCATAGGTACCTAAAGCAGGCCGCCCGAGTGCTACTTTATGGAAAGGCTTATATTTTTCCTTTTTCACAGATCCTAAACGCATCAGGCTGTCCACATAGGTACCGAGGTCAAGAAATTCTTCCCCCATAGCGATATGGGTGGGCTGAAGAACAATGGTGTCGTACCCTACATTCTGAAGGTCGGCAATAGTGGCCAGCACGGTTTTGACGTGCAGCACCTCTTCCGGGATTTCCGGATGCGCCTTCCTGTAGGAGGGATCTTCAGCCCGTCCCTGCCATTTTTTGCGGATGATATTGGAGGTGAAGGCGATTTTCACCGGGGTCTCCGGGTACTTCTCCATCATCTTGGTGCGGATATTCAGCAATCCTTGCAGGGCAGGCTCGACTGTTGTGCCGAACATGGCCAAAAAAATGGCGTTTTTATGCTTCACCTTCCACCCCTCGCTTGCAAGAGCGGTTGTTGCGCTGCAAAATAACAGCATAATCAAAAAAAGAGAACTTAACTGTAACTTCATAGGAACCTCCCTGTATAGCGGTCCGGGAGGCCTGATCTGGGCAGACCATCAAAAAAAATCCCGGACCAATTAAGAAATTGATCCGGGATATCCCTTCTATACCCAGATAACGTTATTCAGACCTTTGCCGAGGCATCTGAACATCTTTTCCAGGCAGGTTTTCTGACTTCCGGCTCATTCTCCCCTGCGCCTTCCCGTCTTTAAAAAAAAGACAGTGGCATCATGCAGGTTTGTCCCCGGTTACAGCGGCGGGCCCGTCCCGGATTTACACCGGATTCCCTTTTCATCCGCTGCATATAATTATTTATATGCAGCGGACACCTGAAAACAGGAAGCAGTTTAGTCAAGGAAAGCAGGGAAGTCAAGAAAGGAATCTCAGTCCTCTTTCCAACGAGTTAAGAGGTAACGGAGGCGACTGACTGAAAAATCCGCATCAGGCCTGCGGTAAAGAATAACAAACAACTCGGAGCAACACAAAAAAAACCATCCCGGGGGATGGTTTATAAAAAAAGCAGGCCTCTCGGCAGCTCCACAAGGCTGCTCAAGCCCCCTTTTTATGTTATTCTACTCAATCATTCAAATTTCGGAGCGATAAAATCAGGTACACCTTGCGGATTCGCGGGATCCTGCATTGCAGCCATCTGGCTCTGCATGGTTCTTGATCTCGTCTCCTCTCTGACCCTCCTGCTGACCACATCACTTATCGCCTTCCCCATTTCCAGCCGTAAAGGAAGTTTTTGGGCCTGCACTACTTTTACCTTATCTCTTGTCTGCCGCATCATAGTTTTCACGTCAATACCGTTCATATCAACATCTGTTTTGACGCTGTCCACAACTGCTTGAATTTCAGGGGCATCAGATGGCAGAGGAATATCGATATTTTCTGCCTGTGCATAGTCAACACCGGCAAAAGCCACCAAGGAAACAACCAAGGCAAGATTAACCGATATTTTTTTAAATTGCAGCATAGTCATCTCCTTTTTTTTGATTGTACTCATTCTTTATTTCTTAATAAATTATCCACTAAAAAAAATTCGCGTTCCCTGCTCATCGATAAAAATAACATCGAAGAAAAATAAAATATTTTTATAAAATTTCTGACCGGAATTATCTTTAATCTCTCAAAAAAACCATTCGCACAGGAGGCATACAAAACCTCCCGTGCGAACTTCCGCTCCGGATTCAGCTCAGGAAAGAGCACGTAACGAACTCATTTCCTGGCAATATCTCCTGCGACCTAGAACATAGGCGGAGCGATTGATCCCGGAATACCGCCGTTGGGATTCTTCAGAGCACCCATCTGGGTATTCATGATCTTGTTTTTCATCATCGGCTGCATCTTTGCCATAACCTGATCAATCAGGGGCATATTAGCAGACATGTCAGTGATGACATTGGCACGGGTGGCATTCATCATGTCCTTTACCATAGTATCACCCTTAACAGCGGTTACCACCTGCTGAATTTCCGTGTCACCGGTCGGAATGGGAATCTCCACGGCCTGAACATTACTCACTGTGTACGCAGAAGCAGCCAAAGTAAGCATTAACGCGACTTTCACTGTTCCTGATTTCATTTCTTGCAGCATTTTCTTCCTCCTTGTCTTTTTCTAAAATAGAAAGTTACTCAATAACCTTCTCTATATAATAAAAGATTATTGACGGGTTGTAAAATTTTTTTTACTGATTCCGTCTTTTATCTTGGCCTCCTGAAATTACCACGAAGAGTCAACGGGATAAAAAAAGCCTTCTTCAGGTAATAACAAAATGATACTCATATCGCTCATTCCTCTCGCACCATCGGAACTCCCGTCATCGTCTGTTTCGAAGCCCCTTTATCAAGAGATGAATACCAGAAAACTAATGTGTATCATTTTTCAGGCATTTTGTACAGTTTTATTGTGCCACCTCACAGCCCGGCAACTTCACAATCAAAGCTGAGCTGACTTTCCCTGAATGAATCAGATACACCGCCCTTCACGACAGACAATAAATTATTTTTTTGCAGGAAGAGTAATTACAAGTATAATCAAGAGGGCATGAAATACGTTGGCAACGTGATTGTCATTTTTTTAACAATCAATAAGAAAATATGGACAAACCGATAACCTCGGCCTCCATCTTTTTTAACGGGACAGTTTCCCGGCCCGCAAAAAACTGCGTGCATATTACAGCTACGGAGAAATCTTTATGAGTTCAGTTCCAGGGAATGACCGACGAAAGAAGCGCATTAATCAGCTCAAAAGGGCCTTTGCCTATAACCTGTTTTATCGGCAGGGGGTCACCACCAAGACAGCGACCCTGAACGACTATTATCTCGCGCTTTCCTATACTCTGCGGGACAGGATGCAGCATCTTTTTGTCAATTCCGTTGAAACCCTGCTGGAAAAAGACCCTAAAATTGTCTGCTACCTGTCAGCAGAGTTTCTCACCGGGC
>MTKS01000135.1 GCA_004028495.1 Candidatus Electrothrix marina | reverse complement strand
TAATATCAGCGACGTCTTCATGCACTCCGTCAATTGTGGTAAACTCATGATCAGCTCCCTCAATCCGAACCGATGTAATCGCAGCGCCTCTGATAGAGGAGAGGAGAATCCTGCGTAAGGAATTCCCTATTGTCGCTGCAAAACCGCGTTCTAAAGGCTGGCAGATAAATTTGCCATACCTCTCCGTATGGCTGTCCCTGGTAACCTCCAGACGTTCCGGGTTAACAAGGTCATGCCAGTTTCTGTAAAAGGGATTATCATCCCGAATATCCTGTTCCATGAAATACCTGACCTTGTATTACTTGGAGTACAGCTCGACTATAAGCTGTTCATTAATCGGCATGGTTATTTCTTCCCGATTAGGCATAGCCTTCACTGTTCCCTGAAAATTACCTTTATCCAATTCCATCCAGCCGGGCACGCCGCGGCGAGCGACAGCCTCAAGATTTTCAACGATAAAAACATTCTTGCGGCTTTTTTCCTTCAGAGTGATAACATCACCCGGTTTCACCTGACAGGAGGGAATATCTGCTTTCCTGCCGTTAATCTGAAAATGACTATGGCGAACAAATTGGCGTGCCTGATCCCTGGAACCGGCAAAGCCCAGACGATAGACAACGTTATCCAAACGGCGTTCCAACATTGACAGAAGATTCAGACCGGTAACACCTTTGGCGCGGTCTGCCAGATAAAAATAACGGCGAAACTGACTCTCAAGCATTCCGTACATATGCTTAACTTTCTGCTTTTCACGCAGCTGCAATGCATAGTCGGAAACCTTACGAAAACGATTCTGGCCGTGCTGTCCGGGCGCATAGGCACGCCGCTCAAATGAGCACTTATCCGAGTAGCATCTCTCGCCTTTCAAAAACAATTTAAGATTTTCCCGTCTGCATGTTCGGCAGGAAGCTCCTGTATATCTGGCCACTTATTCCTCCATCAATTATTGGTATCGGTTTTACGCTGCGGTCAGCCTTAATACTGGCAGCGACCGTACAAAAAAACTATAGACTGCTCAAACCCGCCTGCGTTTTGGGGGTTTACAGCCGTTATGCGGTATCGGAGTCACGTCAACAATCTTTGAGACTTCCAGATCCGTTCCGGTTAAGGCGCGAAGAGCGGCCTCACGACCGGGCCCCGGTCCTTTCACACGGATTTCGACTCTGCGAAGACCGTTTTCTTTTGCTTTCGCCACCGCATCGCTCAACGCGTTCTGCGCTGCAAAAGGGGTTGACTTCCGAGACCCTTTAAAGCCGATAACTCCGGCACTGGACCAGGAGACTACATTGCCCAGCTTATCCGAAATGGTTATTAATGTATTATTAAACGTTGAGTATATAAAAATAATTCCTTCAGGAACATTTTTCTTTTCACGACGCTTTGTTCGTACCGCGCCCTTTTTCCCTTTCGCCATATCCGCTCCGTATAGCTTCCTCTATGAATAGCACTTTCACCGGCAGTAAAAGCGTGTTGACAATCTTATTTCTTACGTACCGCCGCGCCGCGCTTAGGACCTTTACGTGTCCTGGCATTGGTCTTTGTCCGCTGACCGCGACAAGGAAGGCTCATACGATGACGTCGTCCCCGGTATGTACCGAGATCAATATGACGTTTGATATCCATAGCCACTTCACGCCGACGATCACCTTCGACAACATAATCCGACTCGATGATCTTCCTGATACGTGAAACATCATCACCGCTCAGATCATCGGAATTCATCTGATACGGCAGATCAGCCTTATCCAAAATAGCGCGTGCAGTCGTAAGGCCAATACCGTAAATATAGGTAAGCGCCCTGTCCATATGCTTATTGCGCGGTAAATCTACACCTGATAATCGTGCCAAAACTTTACTCCTTTAAAAAAAGCTACATTATGCAGGTTAACCCTGACGCTGCTTATGCTTTGAATTTTTGCAGCTTACCCGAACCACACCCTTTCGCTTAAGGATCTTACAGTCGCTGCACATTTTCTTAACAGATGATCGTACTTTCATTTCTCTGTTCCCTGCTGACTTGTTTGGTTCAGCGCTTCCCTTTACCGCCGCCTTTTGAACGGAAAGTGACACGCCCTCTTGTCAGGTCATAAGGCGACAACTCGACCGTCACTCTATCACCCGGCAGAATTTTAATATAATGCATGCGCATCTTACCGGAAATATGCGCCAGAACCTTATGCCCGTTATCAAGTTCCACACGAAACATCGCGTTGGGTAAAGGCTCAATTATAGTTCCTTCAACTTCAATGGCTTCTTCTTTGGCCATGGTCCCCATCCAGTTTTATTTTCAAAAAATAAAAAAAGGTTATTATATATAAAAAAAGTTTTTTTTACAACCAGTTTCAACTTGATTTGCATAAAAAAAGAACCCGTAGGGGTTCACATCAACTCCGCAATATTATCGGAAGATCAGAGTTCTTCTTTTCTTCTGCTCAAAACAAACGGCCCTTCCGCTGTAGCAGCAACTGAGTGCTCAAAATGAGCCGAGGGTTTCTTGTCAGCCGTAATCACTGTCCAGCCGTCCTTCAGCACCTTAACCTTGGCAGTGCCGATATTGATCATAGGCTCGATAGCAAGAACCATTCCTTCAATAATCCTCGGAGACGGCTGATTCTGCTGAATGTAATTAGGCACTTCTGGCGCCTCGTGGAGACTGAAACCTATTCCGTGCCCGACAAACTGACGAACAACAGAAAACCCGTTGTTCTCGGCATGTTTCTGGACAGCGGCGGAAACATCGGAAATTCTGTTCCCGATCTTAACCTGCCTGATTCCCCGCTCCAAAGCTTCCTGCGTCACCTGAAGAAGGCATTCCTTACGAGCGGTCAACGTACCCACAGGTATAGTCACCGCCGAATCACCGTAAAAGCCGTTATAGATCACGCCGAAATCAACGGAAACAATATCTCCCTCTCGAACCTTCACCTTTTTCGAGGGAATCCCGTGGACAATCTGCTCGTTAATGGAAACACACAGGCTTGCCGGAAAACCTCTATATCCGAGAAAGGCAGGCTGCGCTCCGTGATCTCGGCAACAATCATGCGCCCAGCGATCCATTTGACGGGTCGTCAGGCCCGGGCGCATTTCCTTTTGCAGCATTTCCAAAACGTCGGCGACTATACTGTTCGCCTGACGCATCACCTCAATTTCTTCCGAGGTCTTAACTATAATTTTTTTCTCGTTATCAGCTGTCACAAGCCTCAGCGCCTGCCTTTGATCTTACCGGCTTTCATAAATCCCTCATAATTACGCATAACCAGATGGGATTCAATTTTAGAAATAGTATCAATGGCCACACCGACAACGATTAAGAGCGCGGTTCCCCCGAAATAGAAGGGAATATTAAAATTACTGACCAGAATCGTCGGCAGTACACAGACGACTGCCAGGTAAATTGCTCCGACAACAGTTATCCGGGTAAGAACTTTGTCAATAAATTCAGCCGACTTCTTGCCGGGCCTGATACCCGGAATAAAGCCGCCGTTCTTCTTCAGATTCTCAGCCACCTCATCAGGATTAAAGGTCACAGCTGTATAGAAAAAGCAGAAGAAAACAATCATTGCCACGTAGAGAGTATAATAATAAATTGTGCCCGGAGAAAGTGAAGCGGACGCCTTCTGAACCCAATCTATCTGAATAAAGGACCCGATAGTCGCGGGAAACATCATGATAGAGGATGCGAAAATAGGCGGAATAACACCTGAAATATTAATTTTCAGAGGCAGATGGGATGCCTGACCACCGTACACCTTTCTTCCCACAACTCGCTTTGCGTACTGAATAGGAAGTCTTCGCTGGGCCGTCTCAAAATAGACAATCACGGCGATGACTCCGAACATCATAGCGAGCATGATAGGCACGATAATAATAGGGATGTCGCCGGAGGTCACCATCTGTATTGATTTTCCGACAGCTGCCGGCATCCTTGCTATAATACCCGCATAGATAATGAGAGAAATACCGTTCCCTATTCCGCGCTCAGTCATCTGCTCACCGAGCCACATAATAAAAGAAGTACCGGATGTCAGCGTCAGGACTGTCATCAGTTTAAACTGGAGCCCGGGAACCAAAACAATAGGTACGCCGGAGGGACCGGTCATCGCCTCCAAACCGGAGGCAATAAAAAAACCCTGAATCAGGGCCAGTCCTACTGTGCCGTAGCGTGTATACTGAGTGATCTTGCGACGTCCGGCCTCGCCCTCTTTCTTTAGCTGTTCCAACTGCGGTATAACAACTGTCAGAAGCTGGATAATAATGGAGGCTGAAATATAGGGCATAATACCCAGAGCAAAAATGGAAAAATTTTCCAGAGCACCGCCGGAGAACATGTTGAACATGCCGAACAGGGTACCGGAATATTGCTCAAAAAAAGCCGCAAGAGCCTCTCCGTTGATACCCGGTGTCGGTATTTGGACACCCATACGATACACCAGAAGCATTAAAAGAGTGAATATCACTCTTTTACGTAGCTCAGGTATATTTGCTGCACTGGCAAGACCGCTCATATCTTATTCCTTTACTGTGCCGCCCGCCGCAATGATCTTTTCTTGGGCTCCCCGGCTGACTTTATCAACTTCGACCTGAACTTTTTTTGAGATCTCGCCGTTGGCGAGGATCTTAATCATGGTATCACGCTCTGTAACAAAACCGGCATCCAGCAGGGCCTGTCTGTCAACTGTGGCTCCATCTTCAAATGTATCAAGATCAGATAAAGAAATAATCTTATAGGTGGTCTTAAAAATATTAGTAAAGCCGCGTTTCGGCAAACGCCTGTGGAGCGGCATCTGTCCGCCCTCAAATCCCGGTTTTGCAGTATATCCCGATCGGGAACGAGCACCCTTATGACCGCGTCCGGCAGTTTTGCCGAGACCGCTTCCGGGCCCGCGCCCTACTCTTTTCTTTGCTTTTCGGGCACCCTTATTCGGAGAAAGATTATTCAGGGTCAGCATTTTCTACTCCTCAACCTTTATCAGGTGTTGAACTTTACGAATCATTCCCCTGATTTCAGGAGTGTCTTTCCTGGTGATAGTCTTATGCATTTTTGTCAGACCCAAGCCGACCAAAGTTGCGCGTATCTTTCCGGTACTGCCGATACCGCTCTTCACCTGAGTTATTGTCACTGTATCACTCATAATTCAACCAACGTTTGTCCAAACTCTCTTTTGACTCATTATTGATGCCAGACAACGTACACATCAACATACCATCATCTTCAGCCGACAACCTCGTCAACGGCCAGACCACGCAATGCGGCAACCTCATCGGCGGAACG
>MTKS01000134.1 GCA_004028495.1 Candidatus Electrothrix marina | reverse complement strand
CCGTGCCCCTACCGGAACCGCAAATTTTTCGGGCAATTTTCGATCAATCACGGGGGATTACCCCTACGACACCGTGAAAGCGGAAATCTTATTTAATCAGCTGATTCATCTCAAAGATCGGCAGGAGGATAGAGATAACAATAAAGCTCACTGCCAAGCCCATAACCAGGATCATGATGGGCTCAATCATTGAGGTCATGGCCAAGACCTTGGTTTCTACTTCCTTCTCGTAGCTATCAGCCGCCTTTTCAAGCATTTTTTCCAAGGAACCGCTCTGCTCACCCACTGCAATCATCTGGACAAGCATGGGGGTGAAGTACTTATTGCCGCGCAGGACGCTGGACAGGCTTTTCCCTTTTTCCAGCTCTTCAGTGGCCATGTCCATAACATCGGCTAATAATACATTATTGAGGATATTTTTGACAATCCCCAGGGAGGTGATCAAAGGGACACCGGATTCCAGCAGGCTTGACATGGTACGTCCCAAGGTGGCTGCTGCAATCTTTATGTTCAGATCTCTGAGCACGGGGATGGAGAGTTTCATGGTATCCCAGAGCCGTTGGCCCTTGGGTTGTTGGATGAAAAAACGGATACCTATGATTAGACCTATAATCAGGAACACTATAATAATCCAATAGCTCTGGAGGAAATCACTCAGGCTGATCAGGATGGTTGTCGGCAGGGGCAGGGCTTGGTCTCGGTCAGTAAAGACCTTGGTGATTGAGGGTACGATAAAGGTGATCAGGAGAAACAGGACACCGATACCCACCAAGGCCATAAAGATCGGGTAGATGAGGGCAGCAGCAATTCGTGAACGCATGGCCTGCTGCCGCTCACCGACCTCGGCCAGTCGCTCAAGAACCACATCCAGCGAGCCTGAAGCCTCGCCGGCCTGAACCATATTGACGTAGATCTTGGAAAAGAGGCGGGGATGTTCCGCCAGGGAGGAGGTCAAAGAGTTACCCTCATTGACTGATTCCTTGATCTGGGTGATTTTAGTTTGCAGTGCTTTGTTGGTGGTCTGCTCAACGAGGCCGCTCAGGGCCGGAACAAGAGGGATGCCGGCACCGAGCAGGGTGGCGAGCTGACGGGTCGCCACATGGATCTCCTGCTGCTTGATTCGTGCACCGAACTGTAGGGAGAGAACGTTTTTTTTATCTGCCTCTTCTCTTTTTTTTCTCCCTCGTGGAACGGTTTCTTTTATCTCAACCGGATAGCTGCCATCCTTGCGGATTTTTTGGCGGGCAGCTGACATGGAGTCGGCATCCAGTACTCCTTTCTGTTTTTTCCCCTGTGCATTCAGGGCGGTATATTCGTAAACAGGCATATGAGATGTAGGGATCGGGCTGAAGAAAAAGCTTAGCGAACTGAACGAAAATTAATTTGATAAAGAATATAGTTGAGATGTGTATGCACTGCAATCAAATGATTTCTGCTGAGCAGATTCCAGAGTTCCTGTCGGTGATTTTCTCCATTATGCAGCCACTGCGTTGTGAGATCAGTCCGAATAAGAAGATGGCTGATTTGCTGTTCTTGAAGATTTTGCAGGACCGTCTCAATGCTGCTCTCGGGTTGCCCGAGCCAGAAGAGAAGGAGATCCGGGGTACTGTGGGAGTCAAAGAGATGCGGCCTGTCCAGATAATATCCCCGCCAGCCGAGAAAAAGACAGAGGATTTTTGCAGAATCCGGCAGGTTTTTATTTGCATACTGCATAACCGGATATTCGGGAATCTGTTTAGTCAAATATTTATCTCGGCTTAGTCGGCCTGTGATAGAGCTCAAGGGATCAATCTTCACGAATTGTTGCTGGATATAGCTACCGTTCCATAGAAGGAGAAGGAAAACAGTCAGTGGCCAGACCAGCTTAGTTAATCCGATTTTCGACGCATGTTTTTCACCCAGATTTTCCAGGTTTTTGAGTCCGTACATGGAGAGAATCACCAGGAAAGGCAGGATGGGAGCCAAGTAGCGGATGCGCAGTACACCGGTGTTAAAGGCAAAGAGGAAATAGAAGACAGAGAAGGCGGTCAGCGTCATTTTTTCAAGACGGAGCTGTTTCTTTTCCTGCGTGATGCCTAGAAAACTGAGGAACGGGAGGAAAAAGAGAAAGGGATTCAGGCGACCGTCAAAATAGCGGGGATCATTGTCCTGTCCCTCGAAGAAAATGCGTACAGGCAAAAAAAGAAGCTGCCAGATGTTTTCCTGGTAGAGCATATATCTTCTGGTAAAAACTCCACGGGCACCGCTGCTGTTTTTCTCCTCATCAGTTTTCACTTCTTTTTCTGTTGCTGTGCTGAGTTGCTGATCTGGCGGAGAGGTTGTGTAGGAGCGGTTAAAAAAATCGTTATAGAGCGGATAGATTGGATTGCCGGTCCAGGCAGCATTTCTTATCAACCAGGGTGAGGCGCTAAGCAGGGCTGCAAGGCAAAAAAAGATTGTTGCCCTGATAGCTGTGCCAGCCTCTTTCTTGGTTTGCGGCTGACTGCGGATGATCAGGATCGGGAGCATGAGGGTCAGAAGAAAAAGAACGAGAAGCCCATTGTACTTTGTTCCAATGGCTAAACCACAGGAGAGTCCGGCAAGGATAAGATACTTCTTTTGCTTTCCCGTCTCCAGCCAATGAAAGAGGAGGAGCAGGGATGCTGTGTTGAAAAAGAGAAGACCGAGGTCTACGTAAACGGTGATAGAAAGTTTGACGATGATCGGAATGCTGAGAAAAAATAAGGCACCAAGCAACCCGTAGGTGGCGGATAATCGTTTTTTCAGATGAACATAGAGCAGCAGGGCCGTTCCAAGGCCAAAGGCCATGTGGATGTATTTAGCCAAGATGTCGCTGCCAAGGTAAAGGGCTCCCATGTACAGCAGATCAAGATTCATGGGATAGTAGGAAAAGACCAGCTCTGGAATTTCGTAGATGCCCCCATGTTGGAGATAGAGTTTCGGGAGTTGGAGGTGATGAATCAGGGCATCTCGGCTGAAAGGAGGTGTGCAGGCCAGCAAAACGAGGCTGATAAGCAGGCCAGCGAGAAGCCCCCCTGTGAGGATGAAAATTCCTCGTTGTTTTGTGATAGTGTAGTCTGGCAATGATTACTCTTCGTTGATGATCTCGATGATTTCGTTGGGAAAACGACCCGTATATACCTTGCCGTTAACAATAAAAGAGGGCGTCCCGAGAATATTATTTTTCAGGCCGGTTCGGATGTCAGATTCGACCTGTTTAAGAGCGGACTCGGAATACATATCCTTTTTGAGCTGCTCTGTATCAAGGTGGAGTTTTTCGGCAAATTCTTGGATATTAAAGGCCGTGATTCCATGCTGAATCACGCCGTACAGTGCGTCATTGGCCTCCCAGAATTTATCCTGTCGGGCAGCTGCAATTGTCAGCAGGGCCAACATCCCGGAGCCGGTATGAAAAGGTTCTTTGACCAGCACGGTATTGAATTTTTCGTCCATAGGATAATGATAATGGACCAAGCGGATCTTATCTGGATATTTATCAACAAGAAGGCGTAAGAAGAAATGGGCTTTGCTGCATTGAAAACATTGGTAATCCGTGAATTCCTTGATTACAAGTTTGGGGTCTTCTGCTCCGATCCAAGGGTGACCTTCTTCTGTGATACCCGTTGTTATGTTTCCTGATAGTTGCGGATAATGATAGTTCCAGTATGTCGGAATAAATATTCTCAGCGTGCCAAAGGCAAGAACGAGAAGCACAAGCAGGCCCAGTATACTTTTTTGGTGGAGCAGGAATCCCAATCCTTTCTGTACCCCGGTGAGAAGAGAATGGCTGTTAAAGCGTCGTCGGACAATCCAGGTTAAGAAAAGGAGGGCAAAACTGACCACATAGGTCAGGAAGCAGACAATGCAGTAGGATTCAATCTTTACTGCTGTTATGTAGCCGAAAAAGAGGTCGATAAGAGAAAAAAGCAGGGCTATAAGGAAGAGCAGGTCCCAGAGATTTCTACGTTCCTGTGTGTTGACTTGAGCAGGTAAAGCAAGAAGAAAAAATATTGTATAGCCGAGAACTCCCCAGAGTGCCACCGGGAGACCGAGCAGGATTGACCAGGGGCTTTGTGATACTGTATCGCAATTGATGGATTTGGAAATGGCACAGAAACTGCTGTAACCGATGTCTGTATAGTTTCGGTAGTGAGACAGGGCGAGGTAAGCTGAGGCCGCGATGCCGATAGCGGCAAGAATAAGTATCGGAACAGTGTAGACACGATAGGGGAGTGTTTTTTGCTTCATGGTGAAAGTGCTTTTTGAAGAAAAAATTAATGTAATATCAAGCCTGTATTTTTTTGTTTCAGCAACTGAACAAGATGATTAAGCTTGCGTATTTTTTCACGCTGTTGCGGAAAAATAAATCGCTCCTTCATATCATTAAGTATTATTTCAGCTGTTGTCCAGTCCTGAATAATTAAGGTCCACTTGAGTGCTTGGCTGGCGTAGACAAAGTTTTTTATGTGACGAATCCCCTGATGTATCTCTGTATTGTCCAGATTTTTGTGAGACTGGATGTCTTGTCGGAGGAAAACAGCAGCATTTCTTCCATAATATACCAATTTCCAGTTCGGTGACAGGAAAAACCATTGACCTATCACTATGTCTTCATGCCCGATCAGCCAGATGTCACAGTCCTGGCGGGTAATATAGTCTGCAAATTGTTTCGGTTGCCTACGGATGGTATCGATATTGAAATAATGCCAATATATGTCATCCCACTTTCTGTAGGGAAAATGACGGGAATCTATGAATACCTTGTTCTCAGGATAGATCTCCCACATTAAATATGCACCTTGATTAAAGGTATTGCCCACCTTGGCTGTTGGAAAATGTTTTTTAATGTATTTTGATTCGTTAACCGGGCTGGAGTCCGCAATACCGAAGCCTGTCCAGCAGCCCATCTCTGGAGTGCTCATGGCTTTATATATCGTCACGGAGGAAACCCAAAGAGCCACGGAAAAAATAAGGATCGGCCAAAGTCGGGATGCAACGCCGCTCAACCGATTTGAAAGAGGTAGTGAGGCATTCGGCGTATCAGATAAGAGCGTCAGAGACGAGAAAAGAAAGATTGGTGCCCAGTAAAATGTTGTTCTCATCATCCGGGTATACAGAAAAATAAAAATGAGATTTGATAATAAAGATGACCATTCAATTTTACGAAAATTTTTGCTGTACAGATAAACAAGGGAACAGATACTGATGTTCAAGAGCATAATGAGCCCCATCGGATCATTATTGGCAAATGGAGATTTGTAGGCGGTAACAGCACTTATTTTTGATATATTTTTTTCAGTTGGCAGAAGCCCCAAAAAAAGTTGGGAAAGATATTCGAAGCCGTATGGAGTGATAAATAAGGATGCTCCGGTTAATAACGCAGCAATAAAGAGGTGTTTTCGTACAAC
>MTKS01000133.1 GCA_004028495.1 Candidatus Electrothrix marina | reverse complement strand
CATAAGCTAAAATTTTGCAGGAAGCCCGGCCGCAATAACTGCGGCAGCCCTTCCCGCTTCGGCACAGGCTTCCCAGAGCCGCCAGTTTGCTCTGTTCCGGTACTCCACCATATTGCTGATACAGCGAACCTCCAGACAGGGCAGAGAAAATGCTTCACAAACTCGGGCAACTGCCGCCCCTTCCATATTTTCACAAAGCCCGTGAAACTGGCATCCGAGCTGATCTCCCCTGTGTCGGGTACCGCTGGCGCAGTTCACCGTGACAAAGGTTCCCTGCTTATAAGCAATATCCGCATCTCCCAGAATCCGGCTCGCAGTCAACAGCAGCCCCGGATCAAGAACAAACCGATCCCGAACCGGCAAATCGTCCCTGAAGGGTTCCACCTTGTCGGCCAGCTGGATACCGAGATCACCAAGAACTTCCTGCTCCGCAAGGCAGAGATCAAGCATTCCGGCCTGAATCGAGCTATCGTTTTTCAGGTATGCCCCGGCAATACCGAAATTCAACACGCAATCTATCTCAGGCTGCTTATGCAGGATACCCGCAAGAGAGAGAGTCGTCTCCACCGGCCCTATCCCTGTGATAAGTCGACAAACAAGACGGCAAGTATCCTGCTGATCACCTTCGGCATCTATAGCATCAATAAATGCCCGCATCTCCATATCCGTTGCCGCTGTTATCAATACACTCACGGTATCCATCTCCCGTCTTCAACCAAAAAATATCGTTCAAAAGGCAGACTATACCCTCTTTGCTCATCCGTTTACAGTCCGAATAAAAGCCTTTTCCGTACTCTTCCCGGCATCCTGTCTCTCGCCTGCCTGCAACGGGCTGACATATATTTCTTTTTGACAGAAATCCTCTTATAGTTTACAACCATTATGCATATGTCTTTTTTGCTGCCCGCATTTCCTCATACTGCTCGGCGGGCAGAACAAACCAAGTGATGACAGTTTAACTGATGACAGTTCGTGCAATGCCGAACGTTATAGAATTGATAGAATTGATCCTCGGAGGCCGATCATGAATTCCCTGATAAACAACACCCAGATGCAAAACAACATTCGTACAGCTCGGAGCTGTCTGCTCCTGCTCATCGTCTGTTGCTGTATGGTCATCAGCAATAATGCCTTTGCCCAATACCCGGACAGCAGCCCGTATTCCTCTGCGCAATATCAGGCTGATATTGAAGCGACCGACAGCGGCGGCGGCACCTGGGGGGAAATCCTGAATATGAATGCCCGTATCGTAGGATCCGGTGCAATATTCAGCATAACCTCAAAGAAAGGCCCGTTTTACAACGCGAACAGCGTCAGTATCAGATCCGGGAGCCATACCGGCCCGATCGTTGCGGCCGGAAAAGTTCCTCCGGGAAGCGAAGCTGCAAAACTGCAGCTTGATCTGAGTGCTGTTGCATCTTTTCCCCATCGTTTTTTTGCAACCATAACCAATAATGTCGGCTATGCCTGGGTCGGTCCCATACAAATCTCAAAAAACGAAACGGCAACAGAAGTGCCTGTTCCCTGGGATGATTCACAACCGGTTACGCAGCCGGCTAATGGATCAGGATCTAATGGACCGCAACGTCCCGTTATCAGTGAAACCCCGGAGAGAGCAGAAATAAACACGGCTGTCAATATCGCTGTGACTGCGGGACAAACACACAGCAACGATATGGTCAGAGTCCAATGTACGGCCAGCAGTTCCGACAACACCCCGGATGCC
This sequence comes from Candidatus Electrothrix marina, assembly GCA_004028495.1. Classification (GTDB taxonomy): domain Bacteria; phylum Desulfobacterota; class Desulfobulbia; order Desulfobulbales; family Desulfobulbaceae; genus Electrothrix; species Electrothrix marina. Next base: position 3,723 of record MTKS01000133.1, on the reverse strand, counting down.
CCGTATCGTTCCGACTGGATGTACAGCGGCGACACCATCAATATCCCCCTGACCTTTCATTCAACAGGAACACAGGCTGTTTTCTGCAATACTCTGGACAGCTACGGTGCCACCAGCTCCCTGAGCCAGCGAACAATCACCGTTACCCCCGGTCAGAGCTTCGCCGCATCTCCTGCGCCGAGAAGAGAATTCTCTGAACCGATGCCTCCGCCTGTTGCGCCTGCCCGAAGACGGATCACCAGCGCACCGGCCCCTCTCGTAGATATTCCCGGACAGGGTTCTGTCCGTGCTCCGATCAGCATGAAGCTCATTGCCGGACTTGATCCTCAGAACAGAGACTTAGTCAGAATAGGCTGCATTGCTGACGATTCCGACAAAACAGCCGCTGATCCCTACCTGTCGGACTGGCTGCCGCCGAAAGCAGAGACCAAGGGAACCGTTACCTTTTATTCTCCCGGAGAAAAAGAGATCTACTGCACATCGCACAGTCGGCAGGGAGCGACCAGTCCTGCAACCAGAAGAACAATCAATATCAGATATGCCAATCAGGCTCCGACGCAGCCGGAAATCAGCGCGTATCCCTATAACACGGATCCCGGAAAAACAACCTATATCTCTGTCACTGCGGGCTCGGACCCTGACGGAGATATGGTCAAAGTGCAATGCTCGGCAACGGATTCCAACATAACAGGGAATGCCCCTTATGTTTCCGACTGGGTCGCACCGCAGTCAACAATTACAGCCGCTCTGGCCTTTTACACCTCCGGCGATAAGGAGATCACCTGTGTAACGATTGATCGCAAGGACGCGCGGAGCGATGAAGCGACCCGAAAAATACATGTGCACAGCTCGCAATACAATCCGGGATACAGCCCTGAGCATAATTTCAACAACACGTCGTCCAACCCTTCCAACAACCCTTCCGGCTCGGAAAGCTGTGGGTGCCAACAGAAGAATACTTCATCGTACCCTATGAAGAGCAATGCGAGGCAGGAGGGAGACATCACCTTCAACCGACCGTACATTCCTGAGTCCCCCTATCGTCAGAGCGTTTTTCAAGCGCCCGAACCACAGCCCGATCTCAAAGGCCGGGTTGTGTACAGGAGCAACGGAAGTCCCGCTCAAAATGCTCTGATAAAGGTTTGGGATGCTATGTCCGGCAGGGCCTACACCGCAACAACAGACTATAACGGTGAATTTATCCTCAACTTTACCCAAAAGAATCTCACCGGACAGATCCAGGCGACAAAAGGTGCTGACACCTCCGCCATCCGGGAAGTACGCATCAAGGCCGACCAACCTGCTGTTATCGACCTGACAGTCTTAGATAGTGCATCGGCGCAGCCAACGCAACAGCAGTGGTCACCACAACCGCAATGGCCGGCCAGACAGGCCGCACCGGCACAACCAATGCAACAGCAGTGGTCGCCGCAATCGCAATGGCCGGCCAAACAGGCTGCACCGGCCCGTAACAGCGTTTGGCAGTTTAATTAAGTTCGCAGCAGGACAGGTAAATACCCCGCTCCATAAGGGGGCGGGTTTGAAACATAGGAAACATAGCGGATTTTTTCAACGTATTCTGCAATCAGCAGGATACCCGCAGCCCCGACTCTTCCCGTAAGAGATTCAATAAGAAAAACCTTACCATGTTTTCCCGGTACGTACTGCAGGGGCGAACCCCGGTGTTCGCCCTTTCATACCGGGCAAGCACGGGGCCTCCCCCTACAGCCCGGCACCGAAAACGAGATTTTATTTTTCGCAAAATCTCGGAACGGCGAAAAGGCATCCTGAACGTATAACAAATATAATAATGTCTGAAGAATGTAACGATACGGCAGAAGATGCCGCGCAGGAGATCTACCGCCTGTCCTCCTACGATTATCCCCTGCCGGAAGATCAAATCGCTCAACAGCCTGCGAAGCAGAGAGACCAATCGCGTCTTCTGGTCTTGGATTGTGTCAACAACAGCAGGCATCATACGCAATTCGAGACGCTTTGTGAGCTGATCAGTCCGGGCGACCTGCTGGTGGTAAATAACACAAAGGTTTTTCCGGCACGCTTATTCGGACACAAGGAAACCGGTGGCAAGATCGAAATGCTCCTTCTCCATTTTCCGGCTCCGGTTAAGCAGGAAAATGGTGTCTGCCAGGCAACAACACCGGCCCTGATAAAAAGCTCCAAACGCCCCAAGCCCGGCAGTGTTCTCCATTTTTCCGATGCACTGCAAGCCAAAGTGGAAGCCCTCCTGCCCGACGGCAAGGCGGAAGTAAGCCTCTTCTACCCCGCCCACGCCGATCTTGAACAGCTCCTGGAAAAACATGGGGAAATTCCCCTGCCTCCCTATATCAGGCGACCTGAAGGAAGCACAACTGAAGACGCGCAACGTTATCAGACAAACTATGCCCGTTATATCGGCTCGGTTGCCGCACCGACAGCGGGATTGCATCTCAGCAACCCATTGATAGAAAAATTAAAAGATGCCGGAATCGGCTTTGCAGAGGTTACCCTGCATGTCGGTTACGGGACTTTTGCTCCTGTACGCTGCGAGGATATCCGCGACCATACCCTGCATAAGGAGTTGATTCGTGTTCCGGAAGAGACAGCTGAAGCGATAAATACAACCAGAGAAAACGGCGGGAGAATATGGGCGGTGGGCACGACCACCGCACGAACGCTGGAGTTCGCTGCCGAGTATGCTGATAAAAAAGGAAGGCTGCAACCGATTGAAGACCTCTGTGGTCTTTATATGTACCCGGGTTACCGATTTAAAATAGTGGACAACCTGATCACCAATTTTCATCTCCCCAAGTCGTCATTACTGTTTCTGGTTGCCGCACTGGCAGGAAAAAAACGTGTTCTGGAGGCATACGGGGAAGCTGTGGAGCAGGGATATCGCTTTTTCAGCTACGGCGATGCAATGGTGATTATCACCAGAAAGTAGTCCGAGGCATTGACGAACCTTTCTTTTTCCTTTTTTCCTGATAAGCTCACTCATCATCATCCGGTTCCAGTTCAAAAGAGATATCTTTGACAAACTCCGCCCCCAACTGCATAGGGTCCTCGGCTTCGTAAAGTAACGTCGTCTGAAGAAAGAGAAAACTTTCGTGGCCCATCGAGGTGAACTCAAGGGCGATACCGTCATCATTCACCCTGACAACAGCACAGCGGGCACGCAGTTCAACGCCGAAACTGTTCTCAGGATTACTGAGTTCCACCGTACAGATATCTCCTTTCTGCTGCTCAAACCTGCCTTTCACATACAATCCGCCCAAACTGAGATTATTGACGGTGTTATGTATATATTTTTTTCCGTCGAAATCAAGATGTACATCCCGTTGGAAATTCACCCGAGTATAATGTCGGGCACTCTTACTATTCATCTAACCGCCTTTTATGGGAAAAATTCACAATGCCTCTGCAAACAAACAATTCTTGCAAGCAACATATCATCACAGCAAACTAAAAATAATAAATGATCTTTCTTGTTTTTTCAAAACAAATATTTCAAACAGCCCATCTGTCGGGCGTTTCTGAAAAGCAGTCAATGCCGCCTTCCGTTAAATGACTTCAGCGGATAACGGGACCGGTGTTGTTCAATTCCGGCTTCGATGAGGATCTCAAGGCTTACGGACTGAAAACACCGCTGAATTTTCAGTTTTTTCTTTTTTATGTAACGCTTTGATTTAAAACAATTTCAAGTTGAACAACATCAGCACCCAAACA
>MTKS01000132.1 GCA_004028495.1 Candidatus Electrothrix marina | reverse complement strand
TTTTGCTACATCAATACCGAGTATGTATTCGTGATTCATTATAAAACTCCCTGCACGCTTAACCTTGTAAATACGGGCTGCCGACTCCGGGCCGGGCCATTGATACTGTTCGAGCTCCCGCAGGAGAAAGCAGGAGGAACCGGCGCATGATCTACCTCACGAACTCTCCGGTTCAAGGGTGGGGACGGCGTCCGGTTCTCCTTTTATTGAGATGAACCATGGTAACTCATCTCAATCTTATAATACAAGGTTGGGGTGAGGCACGAACCCCGACAAAACATGGCGCAGCGGTGGCGCACAAGATGACAGATTTATTTCAAATCTTGCCCATCATGCTGGAAATTGCAGGGGCGAAGTTGCACGGGCAGGCACGGGGGCCTGCCCCTACAAGATGCACGTTCGGATCGCGGAAAACCGGGGCCGTTCTCCTTGCGTGACAGAGCGGGAAATGAGTAAGCGGGTGCAGACAACCTCAAATTGTCTGATTTCGTTGCACTCAATCAGACCTACACAAGTACACAACGTACATCTATCAACATATCAGATTCAAAGGAGAAGAGACTATGATCACTTCCATGCGAAGAACTCTGTCGAAAAAAATGGTCCCGGTTGCAGCCGTGCCGCGATGTTATGCACAGCCCTGTCCGCTCATGCCGCCGGACTGCCGACCCACGCCGAACTGAGCAAAGCACTCAAAGAGATCGTGAAAGAAAAAAACGGCGGATTCGGTCTGAATATGTGGGCCACAATCGTGGACAGAGACGGTGCGGTGCAGGCGGTTGTCTTCTCCGGTGAGGACAGAGGCGACCAGTGGCCGGGGAGTCGGGTCATTTCCGCCCAAAAGGCGAATACGGCCAATGCCTTCAGTCTGCCCGGCCTGTCGCTGTCCACGGCCAATTTGTTCTCAGCGGTTCAGCCGGGCGGCAGCCTGTACGGTCTGCAGCACAGTAATCCGGTGGATGTCGGCGTGGCCTACGGCGGGCCGTCCGAGCAGATCGGCACGGACAAGGATCCTATGACCGGAAAAAAAATCGGCGGGGTGAATGTATTCGGCGGTGGGCTGGCCCTGTACAGCAAGGACGGCAAACTCCTCGGTGCCCTCGGGGTCAGCGGCGACAGCTCATGCGCTGACCACAACATTGCTTGGAAGCTGCGCGACAAACTCGGCCTGGACTTCGTGCCAGCCGGAGTCAGCCCGGATAAAGACGACAATATCGTCAACGACATCAAGGATGGTGCCAGTTCCGGGGGCTGGGGACATCCGACATGCTCACCTGAAGCGGCGGAAATTGCAGCGGGATTTTCAAAAACACATCCGGTCGGGGTGAAAAAATAACTCCCCTTGTTGATTCTTTTTCCCTTTCTCTTCTCACCGGAAGAATCTTTCCTCAATAGCCAAGTAGGTCTGCTTGAGTAAAACGAAAGCGGACACAAACTCTATCAGCTCTAAATGGGTTTTACACCCCGGATCGGGGAAAACAATAAAGAGCAATAAAGAGGGTCAGAGTCAAATTAAACAAGGCTTGACCCCATTTTCGAAGCTGTACGTGGTGGTGGGGCGGAGGAGAAGGGAGAAATTAAGGGCAGATAAGCCGGATCATGCCCTCATGAAAATCTTTTCATCGTGATTATGCCGCACTCAGTTCTTTGCGCAGAACATCCGGTCGTTTCTCAGCTATTTTCAACAGCGACCTTGCTGCGCCGCTCGGCCTGCGTCGCCCCTGCTCCCACTGCTGCACTGTCCGCCGGGACACACCGAGCAGGTCGGCAAAGGCCGCCTGTGACATGTTCATGTTTATACGGATGCGAGCGGCTTGACAGGTTGGAGTAATTTGACCTATCCCGACGCCCTGTTTCAGGTCTGAGCACGCCTGCCTGATCTCAGCCTGTAGGTCTCTTTTCGCATCACGATTAGCGATTTTCTGTTCAGATAATTTCGGCATTGTCCACGACCTCTCGTAACTGTTTGAGATCTTTTGCGGTGATATTTTCACGGGCACTTTTGCTGTATACAGTCAACAGCCAAATACATCCCTGAGTGTCCCGCACATAATAAAGCACCCGCAATCCCCCGCGTTTTCCCATGCCCGCCCGCTGCCATCTCAGTTTCCTGACACCGCCGGTGCCCGGCACAACAGCACCTGCTTCCGGTTTTTCAAGCAGATGTCTTTGCAGCTCGGCAAACTGCTCCTCGCTGAAATAACTGTCCCGATAACGGCTGAAAAGAGAAAGTTCTACAAAACTGTACATACTTCAATTATACTCCATTGGCGCATATGATCAAGAAAAAGAAAGAAGGGGACATTTCATTGCCATTTGGCGGGAAAACTGTTTTTGACAAAAAAAAAATAAATCGGTCCCCTTTTTCGCTTCCCCTACGCCGCAGACGGCGGAGGGGGAGGCACAGCTCCAGGAGGGACAGCCCTGGCCTTTCTTCCCGCCTTCAATCAATCGGGTCAGACTCGATTGATTAATGCAGGAAGCCCACATTCCGTTTAGCTATGCTTTTTGAAATCCACTTGCGATCAGTGGCAAATTAATTCCTCCAGGCTCTCCCGTACCCTCTCCTGATCCTTGGCCGACAGCGCACCTATCTTTTTTAGGACGAGACGCCTGTCCAAGGTGAAAATTTTCATCCGCACCTTGGACGGTGCGGGAAGACCGGCTTTGCTGATACTTCCTATGGGCGCATCAAGGGGCCAATCGTGATTTTTTGCACTGGTTATCATAGCTAGGACACAATTTTCCGTCGGCTCATTAAAGCTGTTGGCATCCGACAGAACCAACGCAGGCCGCCTTTTTTCACTTTGTCGATCAGTGAACGGAAAAGGCACGACAACGACATCAAACCTTTTATAAGTCACGGTACGCCTCTTCATCATTTTTTGATGACCACTCAGAAAGCGTACCTTCAAGTGCTTTGGCGAACTCAAAATCTACAGGAGTGGCCTTGCGAATAAAGACCCTACTCTCCTCGTTCAATTCAAAGGCCACGGAATCGCCGGGATGAATCCCCAGGATTTTTCTAATTTCTTTCGGAATAGTGGTCTGACTTTTGCCGGTGAGCTTAGTCGTTATTGCGGCTTCCATGTCTCTGCTCCTCTTGTCTCGGTTAAAGTGAAATGCAGGTACTTCAGTATTACTGTATTACAGTAATACGACAGTATCAACCTTGACAGGAAAAAGGGGACAGATTTTTTGTTCCCCATTGCCATTTAGCGGGAAAAATGTTTTTGACAAAAAAATCAGTCCCCCTTTCTCGATGCCCCTATGCCGCAGATGGGGGAGGAGGAGGCACAGCCTGAGTATTGCCCGCCGTTCCCGTCTTTCTTGCCTTCCCTGCCTTGATTTTACCGCCGATCAGCACGGTCAATCCGACTGCAATAATCAGCAGGAAGATACCCAGCAGGGGCCGAAAGACAATCCAAGCCACCGCGATGGTAATCAGCGACAACACCGCTGCAAGCAGAAAAGCGATAAAGCCGGTGCCCGCTTCGACGATACTGCCCAGAAAGGGCAGGACATCGGCCAGCACCGAAAAAACCTTAAAAATCATACTCAGGCCGATCATCATCAGGAAAAAGCCAGCAGCCCGCAATGCCCAGGTCAGGATGGTGTTATCGCTCTGCGCTTTCTGAAACATGGCCTCAGCCGTATGCATACCAACCTGAAGGAGTTCAATATTTCCTCCGGCCTGAGCGTGATACGGTCCTAACCCGCTGCTGTTCTGTTGGGCAACGATGCTCACCTCGGTCGGTGCCACCGACTCGAACTGAATCCGCACATCGCCAACCTGCGGCGAGCTGGGATCAGCACCGAGATAAAAACCGTTCGCCTGCCGTGTCATCCTGCTGTCCAGGTTCTCCGGTGACTGCGTGTCGCTGCCTACAGCAAGGGGCGCAAACTGATTGATTCGGTTGACCTGGGACGAGGACAGGGTAAAGGCACCCAGGGTGACCCGGTCGCAGCCTGATCCTCTGAGACATAGGGCATGGAGTCGGGGTTCTGATGCTCTCCCGATTTCTTGAAGCCGGAAGAATGGATGACACTATCGCTCCACTCCTTGCTATACGAATAGGTCGTCACTGTTTCGGTGCCGCCGCCGAGTTTCTTCTTGGTCTCACTCTCCGAGCTTTCCTGCCACTGATACATTTCTACATTGCGCCGTAACCGCAGGGCATTATCCGAGACCCCAAACACCGGGTCAGTCAGGACATCCTCGGTGGTCGCTTTACCGGACAGATGGACCAGCTTGCCCTCGTTATTGGCATCAACCTGATCGGCCGGGACACTGATCACGGCCCCGCCGCCTTCCTTCAAGGTCTTGTAGGTCTTCACCGCCCTGCCCTCGTTCCAGAACAGGAGCGGGAAGGCGATAATGAACAGAATAAAACCGAAGATGATCCCCTTGATGGCCCCGCCGATGCGGCTGAACCACGACTGATTGGTGACTTCCGTGAAACTGTCGTCTGACATGGTGCTTCCCTCCTTTCCTGAGAGTAATAGGTTGTTTGATGGCCCATTGTAAAACAAAGCATTGCAATTCGGCAATAACTCTTTGCAGGCTTTGGAGAATTCGTGCAGGTCGTTCCTTCTTATGGGATTGCCATATACCGAGAACCTTCTTTCTACGGTCATTTTGAACACCCCATGAGCTTGCTTCCCGGAAAGCAATGCTGCAATTCCTGCAAAAGGAGTTATAATGTTTTCTTTTACTATCAAGACAGGAACAAATACTGCCCTATTTCATGTAATCAACAAACTATCCCATGCTCAATATAAGCAACCTCAGCCTGCAATACGGCTCTAAGCATATCTTTCGTGAAGTCTCCGCCCAAGTTCATGCCGATGATCGCATCGGATTAGCCGGAGTCAACGGCACAGGCAAGTCCACCCTGATGAAAATCATCACCGGGGCACTGGAGAGCGACCCCGGTGTGATCAGCCGGGCCTCCTGGTTCACAGTGGCCTACCTGCCCCAGGAGATCTCCATTGAGCTGGGCCAACGTTCTCTCTTCGAGGAGGCGGAACATGCCTTTGACGAGGTTTTACAATATCAACAGGAGATCGAAAAAATAGGTCATCAGCTGGCTGAGTTGAACCAAGACAGCCCGGAGCTGGAGTCCCTTCTGGATCGACAGGGAGAACTCCAGCATCTGCTGGAAGGGCACGACATCTTCCTCATCCGTCCCCAGATCGAGCGGATCCTCTTCGGCCTGGGTTTTTCCAAGGGCGATCTGGATCGACCCGTGGCCGAGTTCTCCGGGGGCTGGATCATGCGGCTGCTGCTGGCCAAGCTGCTTTTGCAGAAACCGGCTCTGCTCCTCCTTGACGAGCCCACCAACCATCTGGATCTGGATTCCCTGACCTGGATGGAGGAATTTCTTCAGCAGTATCAGGGAGCCATGATGATCATCTCCCATGACCGGTCTTTTCTGGATCGGGTGACCAAC
>MTKS01000131.1 GCA_004028495.1 Candidatus Electrothrix marina | reverse complement strand
AATATTATTGATACTCCGGGCCATGTAGATTTTACCGTTGAGGTTGAGCGGTGCCTGCGTGTTTTAGATGGCGTAGTGGCGGTTTTTTGTGCGGTTGGTGGCGTTGAGCCTCAATCTGAGACAGTTTGGCGTCAGGCTGATCGTTACCATATCCCACGTATCGCTTTTGTAAATAAAATGGACCGTGTCGGGGCTGATTTCGATAGGGTGGTTGAAGAGATAGAAGATTCTCTCGCAGCTACACCTGTTGTTCTGGCCTTGCCCTACGGTAGTGAAGAGACTTTTTCAGGGACCATTGATCTCATAGAGCAGAAGCTGTACCGCTATGATGAGAGTGATAAAGGTGGAACGATCCATGAAGAAGAAATTCCTGATGATATAAAAAGCAAATCATCGGCCGCCCGTATGATGCTCCTCGAGAAGTTGGCCGACTTCGATGAGGGGATCATGGAAAAATATCTGGATGATCAAGAGATCTCTCCCGGTGAGATTCGTAAGGCTCTACGAGATGCAACGATAGCCTTACGGTTGGTACCTGTGCTGTGTGGTTCCGCCTTTAAAAATAAAGGTGTGCAGCCTTTACTTGATGCAGTAATCAGGTATCTGCCCTCACCCGTAGATGTCCCCCGAGTTGAGGGGGAGGACAAGGACGGTGCGCCGCTTGTCCTCAAACTGGCGAGGAGTGAAAAGTTTTGCGGCTTGGTTTTTAAGCTGCAATCCGACCCTTTCATTGGCAATTTGGCTTTCATCAGGGTGTACTCCGGTGAGCTGAAGGTTGGTGATAAGGTCTTTAATCCGCTGAAGCGGAAACAAGAAAAGATCGCAAAATTAATTAAGCTTCATGCGAATAAGCGTGAGGAAGTTCAGGCTGTAGGTGCCGGTGATATTGGTGCTGTTGTCGGGTTGAAGTTTACGATGACCGGCGACACCCTTTGTGGAACTGGTGACTATATTGTCTTAGATACTATGGACTTCCCCGAGCCTGTTATTGGTATCGCTATTGAGGCGAGAAGTAAGGCTGACGAAGTAAAGCTCGCGGAAAGTCTTGGTAAGATTGCCTGTGAAGACCCGAGCTTTCGGGTAAGCTTGAACGAAGATACTGGCCAGCAGATTATCTCCGGAATGGGTGAACTCCACTTGGAAATAATAGTTGATCGGTTAATCAAAGAGTTCAAGGTCTCTGCTAATGTGGGTACACCACAGGTGGCCTATAAAGAGACTATTACTCGTTCAGCTTCCGGTGAAGGACGTTTTGAGAGCCAAGGCGCGGCAAAAGAACAATACGGACACGTTGTTCTTCAGCTGAAACCTGGTGAGCGTGATACGGGTTTACAGTTTGTTTCCCGTGTGGACAAGAAACAGATTCCACCGGAGTTCCTTACTGCCATTGAAAAAGGCGTTCGTGATACTTTTGATTCTGGTCCGTTGATAGGCTACCCCTTGATTGATGTAGAGGTGGAGCTGGTTGATGGGTCGTACGATGAAGAGAATTCAACAGAGATGGCCTTCGGTGTTGCAACTGCTCTGGCATGTAGAAAGGCTGTCGCTCAGGCGGGCCCGGTTTTGCTGGAGCCGATAATGGCTGTTGAAATCGTGACCCCGGATGAGTATTTGGGCGATGTGATAAATGATTTGAATAAGAAAGGTGCCCAGGTCGACGGAGTTGCGGCGGAAAGAAATGTGCAGGTGGTGAAAGCTGGCGTGCCGCTTTCAAAGATGTTCGGGTATTCGACCTCTTTGCGCTCGGCAACACAGGGAAGAGCAACCTTTACCATGCAGTTTAAGGCATTTTCAGAGGTTCCGGCGAAACAGGCCGAGGCCATTATACATAAGATTCGAGGCGTTTGATTTAAGAGCAAGAGGTAAGACAGATGGCTAAAGAAAAATTTGAGCGGACGAAGCCGCATGTCAATGTCGGAACCATCGGTCATATTGATCATGGCAAGACGACCTTGACAGCGGCTATCACACGGGTGTTGTCAACAAAGGGTCAGGCCAGCTTCACGGATTTCAGTGAGATTGACAAGGCACCTGAAGAGAAAGAGCGCGGAATTACCATTGCCACCGCTCACGTTGAGTATGAGAGTGTGGGGCGTCATTACGCTCATGTGGACTGTCCCGGTCATGCCGACTATATCAAGAATATGATTACCGGTGCGGCTCAGATGGACGGCGCGATTCTTGTTGTGGCGGCCACTGACGGTCCGATGCCGCAGACCCGCGAGCATATCCTGCTGGCGCGTCAGGTCGGTGTTCCGGCTATGGTTGTTTTTCTGAACAAGTGTGATCAGGTTGACGACGAAGAGCTGATCGAACTGGTTGAGATGGAGCTGCGCGAGCTGCTGGACAAGTATGATTTCCCGGGCGACGATACCCCGATTATCCAGGGTTCCGCTCTGGAGGCTCTGGAGAATCCGGAAGACGAGGCCAAGGCGAAATGTATTTGGGACCTGATCGAAGCGGTTGATACCTGGGTTCCGGAGCCCGAGCGTGATGTTGACAAGCCTTTTCTTATGCCGGTCGAGGATGTTTTCTCTATCTCCGGTCGCGGCACGGTCGCCACCGGTCGTATTGAGAGCGGCGTGATTCACATCGGTGACGAGATTGAGATCGTCGGTATTCGTGAAACACAGAAGACCACGATTACCGGTGTCGAGATGTTCCGCAAGATTCTCGATGAAGGGCAGGCCGGTGATAATGTCGGCGCGCTGCTGCGCGGAACCAAACGTGACGAGGTTGTTCGCGGTCAGGTTCTTGCCGCTCCGGGTTCCATCACTCCGCATAAGAAATTCAAGGCTGAGTGCTATATTCTGACAAAGGAAGAAGGCGGACGTCACACCCCGTTTTTTAACGGCTACCGGCCCCAGTTTTATTTCCGTACCACCGACGTGACAGGAATCTGTACACTTGAGGACGGTGTGGAAATGGTTATGCCCGGAGATAATATCCATATCACGGGAGAGCTGATAACGCCTATCGCTATGCAGGATGGACTTCGTTTCGCTATCCGTGAAGGCGGTCGTACGGTAGGTGCTGGCGTGATCAGCGAAATTATTGAGTAAGAGGAAAAAATGATCCCCACAGATAAAATTCGCATCAGGCTGAAAGGGTATGATTACAAATTACTTGATCAGTCGACTCGTGAAATAGTTGAGACAGCCAGAAGAACCGGTGCAACAGTTGCCGGTCCGATTCCGTTGCCTACAAGTATCAATAAGTATACGGTATTACGATCACCGCATGTGGACAAGAAGTCACGTGAGCAGTTTGAGATGCGAACTCACCGGCGGTTGCTTGATATTCTTGAGCCGACCCAGCAGACAATAGATTCATTAATGAAGCTTCAGCTGTCAGCCGGTGTTGATGTGGAGATCAAGCTGCCGTAGCCGCTCTTTGTTACAACGTGCCAAAGATCAGATCAGCGTGAATCGCTTTGAATAGAGTTAGCATACAGGTAAACAAATGCCGAATACAAATGGAATACTGGGGCGGAAAGTAGGAATGACCCGAGTCTATAATGAAATGGGAAGGTCTATTTCTGTTACCGTGATCGAAGCTGGCCCCTGTAAGGTATTGCAGAAAAAAACTGTAGGCAAGGAAGGCTATAACGCCATCCAAGTCGGTTTTTTGGAAAAAAAAGAGTCCAGATTGAACAAACCCGAAGCCGGACATTTTAAGCGATCAGGTGGAACCGGATATTATCACGTCCGAGAATTCCGGGTAACAGAGCCGGAAGTTTATGAAATCGGTCAGGATATCACTTTGGCTGAGGTTGTAAAAATCGGAGACCAGGTCGATATTACCGGGAAAACAAAGGGTCGTGGATTTCAGGGTGTTATGAAGCGACACGGCTTCGGAGGCGGCAAGGCCTCTCACGGCTCCGGTTTTCAGAGAGCGCCCGGTTCAATCGGTTGTAGTGCATATCCCGGACGCGTGGTCAAGGGAAAGAAGCTGCCGGGACACATGGGGACTGATAAAAAAACAGTGAAGAACCTCACGGTGGTTGATGTTCGTGAAGACGAGAACATCCTTCTGGTTCAGGGTGCGGTCCCCGGCGCTAAAAACGGTTTGGTCAGCATTTATACCAAGGCCTAAGTGCTTAAGGTGTCTGCAAGGAGATACTCATGTCAGTTTGTGATGTAGTGAATACCTCGGCTGAAAAGGTCGCGGAAATTGAAGTAAATGATAATTTGTTCGGTGTCGAGGTCGATACAGGAATACTGCATGAAGTAGTCTGTATGCAGCGTGCCAATAGACGCCGGGGAACCGCCTCTACAAAGACAAGAGGCGAGGTTCGCGGCGGCGGTGCCAAGCCGTGGCGACAGAAAGGAACAGGAAGGGCCAGAGCCGGAAGTAATTCTTCACCGGTATGGCGCGGCGGCGGTACGACCTTCGGACCTAAGCCGAGAGATTACAGCTATTCCTTGCCGAAAAAGGTTCGCAGACTGGCTTTGCGGATGGCTCTTTCAGCTCGAATGAGTGAAGGCAACGTGGTTATTATTAATCAGTTTGCAATGGATGCGCCCAGAACAAAGGAATTTGTCGATGTGATGAAGGCCTTTGATTTTGATCATTGTCTCGTCGTGACGGATGACGGGAACGCAAATCTTCAGCTTTCTGCACGTAATGCAGTGGGGTACAAGACCTTGCCTGTTGCCGGACTGAATGTATACGATATTCTGAAATATCCGAAATTGATGGTAATCCAGTCAAGTCTGGAACAGCTTGAAACGAGGCTGATGGTATGAAAGTACTCCATAATATAGTGAAGAGCCCTTGCCTGACCGAGAAGTCCAGTCGCCTTCAGGAGGCTGACGGCGCGATTGCCTTCAAGGTTGATCCGAGAGCAAATAAAATAGAGATCGGTCAGGCTGTTGAGCAATTGTTTGATGTAAAAGTTGCAGCAGTCAGAACCACTATGGTGCGCGGAAAGAAAAAAAGGGTCGGGCTTAAATCTGTCGGACGAACCAGTGACTGGAAAAAGGCTTATATCACTTTGTCGGAAGGCGAGATTGATTTTCTTGCCGAGTTGTAGACCATAGCGATTCCTTTTTATTTTGGACGAGTAAGAGTGTAAAGCTTTAGATAACGGAAAGAAAAATGGCAATCAAGACCCATAAACCGACATCACCGGGCAAAAGGCATCACGTATCGATTCTCCAGTCCGATCTCTCTGATAAAGGCCCGGAAAAAAGCCTTCTTGCGCCTTTGAAAAAATCAGGCGGCAGAAATAATTACGGCCGAATCACCTCAAGACATAGAGGCGGCGGTCATAAGCGACGGTACCGTATCATTGACTGGAAGAGAAATAAGACCGATATACCTGCTAAGGTTACAGCAATTGAGTATGATCCGAATAGATCTGCAAATATTGCGCTTTTAACCTATACGGACGGTGAAAAGTCGTATATATTGGCTCCAGCCGGGATTCAGGTCGGAGACTTTTTAATGGCCGGCAATGATGCGGATATCAAG
>MTKS01000130.1 GCA_004028495.1 Candidatus Electrothrix marina | reverse complement strand
GATCAAAGGTACCCCCGAACAGACCAATCCGTGTTGTGCCGCCCCTCTCCCCCACCTCCTCACCTCTTATTGGCGGACCTCTCCTTGGCCGTAGACTATGAATTTTTTTGTGGTCAACTCTTCCAGGCCCATAGGGCCGTAGGCATGCAGCTTGGTGGTGGAAATGCCGATCTCCGCACCCAGGCCGAACTGACCGCCGTCGTTGAAGCGGCTGGAGGCATTGATCATCACTGCCGAGGCATCCACTTCCCGGAGAAAACGTTGGCTGTTGACATAGGACTCCGTCACGATAACCTCAGTATGCTGGGAGCCGTGCTGCGCAATATAGGCCATTGCTGCATCCATATCGTCCACCACCTTGACCACCATTTTCAGCTCCAGAAACTCTGTGCCCCAATCAGAATCCGCAGCAGGTGTGATTTCCGGGACCAAGGCGCAGCTCTGTTCGCAACCGAGCAACTCAACCCCGGCAGCAAGCAGCTCCTTGGCCGCCGCAGGCAGGAAGCGTTCCGCTATGGCCTTATGCACCAACATTCCTTCCAAGGCATTGCAGACACCGGGCCGTTGGGTTTTGCTGTTCATGGCGATACGAACGCCCTTGTCAATGTCGCCGCTCTCGTCAATGTAGAGATGACAGACACCCTTATAATGCTTAAGCACCGGGATACTGGAGTTTTCCGTGACAAAACGGATCAGCCCCTCCCCGCCCCTGGGGATGATCACGTCGACAAAGGCCTCCTGGGCCAGCATGGCATTGACTCCGTAGCGATCCGTCACCGGGATGACCTGCACCGCCTCTTTGGGCACGGCATGGGCCTCCAGTACCTTTTGCAGCAACCCGGCCAGGGCCAAATTAGAATGGATAGCCTCTGAACCGCCCCGGAGCAGGACACCATTACCCGCTTTCAGGCAAAGAGCTGCGGCATCAATGGTTACATTGGGCCGGGATTCATAAATCATGCCCACAACGCCGAGGGGCACCCGCATCCGCCCGACGGTAATTCCGCTGGGGCGACGCTTCATATCATCCACCTCCCCCACCGGGTCAGGCAGGGCCGCGATCTCCTCCAACCCCTGAATCATGGAGGCAATGACCTTATCACTAAGCTCCAAGCGATCCAGCATGGCCGGGGACAAGCCCTTTTCCCTGCCTACGGCCAGGTCTTTCTCATTTTCCGTGCGGATGAAATCCCGTTGTGTTTTAAGCTGTTCTGCTGTAGCCAGCAAAATATCGTTCTTTACCGCAGTGGACAGGGCTGCAAGTTTGCGGGCTGCTGCCCGTCCTTTTTCTGCCATAGCTGTGACGAGTTGATCTATTTCGTTGTTATCCATTATGTCTTCCTTATATTGTATAGAGTTTCAATACCTCCGTCCTACTGCTTACGGCCGGTCAAATAGAGGTTCAATTTATTTTTTTTCAGATAATCCAACTTTGCTTTAAGATGGGTTTGTTGAGGATTTGGGTGAATTTCAAAACCGCTTAATCTGTTGGCCAAAAGAATATTTTCTGTCTGCAAGTACGCTTGTTTCCATTTCAGCTTTCCTTGACGGAGTCTTTCAGCATAGGCTCGGTTATGGTTACCGATGGAGAAGGTCGTGACAAAAAAACAGGCCGTGCAGAAAACAATCAGTTGTACCGGTATGTTTCCCCGTGTAACAGCAAACAGATAGAGGGCAAAAAAAGCGAAAGTTATATAGGGCGTATACCGGGAAGCTGTTGCCGCTCCCAAACCGAGACATACTCTGCCGATGGCCAGATTAAGTAAAAAAATCGACGTAAAGAGTACAAGAACAAGTATGATTTGACCTGTTATGATTTCCTGGGCGTTCTTTTCCCGGAACAGGCTGTGTACAATATCTAATCCGGTTCTGCCAACAGCATACAGCATACCGATAACAACCGGAGCGGCAATAATATACGAAACGATATGAGACATCCGTATACCGCAATATGTGGCAAAACTTATCAAAATAAATTTTATATACATGAAATAATCAGGATACGGAAAACGAAATCCCGGGGCTGCACTGTTAAATGTATAATTGATAAAAAAGGACAACAAAGAAAGAATTGAGACAAGAATAAAGAACACTGCCAGCACTGTTCTCCTTTTATCCCCTTTCCTGACAGCGAGAATACTTTCCGAAAGAAATAAAAACGGGATAATACAACCTATAAAAATACCGAATCCTGTATAAATTGTCATGAAGTTGATTATTGCGCAGAGAAAATACCGTAGCGTGATGTTTTTTATCGTCCAGCACAGACAGAAGAGGGTTATCAACAGCAAGGGCATGGCGCCGTGTGAAACATTGGGCGTGTTTCCAAACAGACCGAACTGCAAAGGAGAAAGATAAAGAAGCGGTATGGCAACATCAAACGCTGTGATATTGCCGACAAGCCGGAACTTAAGAAAAACAGCTGTCAGGGCGGCAAAACAAACAACTGTCCCGATCATGAAAGATTCGATCCGTGTATTCCAACCGGAAAGCTCGGCGACTGCTTTGGTCAGGAAAAAGCCCACCCCCTGTCGAGGCGGTCCGTGCTGCCAGCTGAACAGTTCCCACGGGCCTTTATCAGCGAATAACGCCCCCAGAAAGTCCCATTGATCCCAAAAGAGCATGTTGACGCTGTACTGATCAATCAGGAAAAACCATCGCAGAATAATAAAGAATAGAAGAAACATCGTGAAAAGATTAAGGAAAATCTGTTCCCTGCTACCGGGCATTCTTTTTCTATAGCCAAAATAACTCATTGTTTAAACTCCGTATTGTTCGATACCGGTATTCTTTTTTTCTTCTTGAGATCATCGGCGGCAACAGTGTACCGTATTTCGGTAATGAGGACAACAAGACAGCAGACTCCGACTCGTCGAACGCAGACTCGTTATTCAACCTCTTCTTTTTCGAGGGGAGAATTTCCTTTTTCCCCCTGTTGCTGCCGTTTTTGCTACCTTTGGCACCTTTTTTTCACAAAAGACCTCCCGCCTCCCTGCCTCTTCACCGCTTCCTGCACCGGCCCAGTCAGCACCGCCTTTTGCCGCTCCCGAGCCTGATTATCCTTTTCCACAAAACAAGGCTGACCGGTAAAAGGGTTCTCGCCGGTCCAGTACATAAGGGTGGACCAGGTTGAGGGAGTGGGGGTGAAGATCTGCACCTGACGGGGAAGCACCTTCAACTCCTTTTGGGCGAAATTCTTCATGGCCTGCATATCCTGCTGGCGACAGCCGGGATGGGCCGCAATGATGTAATAGGTGAGGAACTGCTTGAGTCCCTCCGCTGCACTCATCTTATTGAAGAAATCCCGAAAACGGAGCAGGCTTTCCCGGCCCGGCTTGCCCATGCATGCCAGGACATTATCCTGACAATGCTCCGGAGCCACCTTCATCTGACCGGAGACATGGTGGCGCACCACCTGACGCAGATATTTAAGCCCGTTTTTCGAGTCAGCCAGGATCAGATCGTAGCGGATGCCGGAGGACACCACCACCTGCTTCACCCCTTTGAGCTGGCGCAGCTCCTCCAACAGGCGGAGCTGTTCCCTGTGATCCACCTGCATTGCCTTGCATTTCTGAGGAAAAAGGCAGCGTTTATCCGAGCAACTTCCTTTGTGCAGCTTTTTCCGGCACTCCACCCCGTACATATTGGCTGTGGGGCCGCCCACGTCGTGGATCCTGCCTTTAAAGGCCGGATGGGCAATCAGGCCTTTGGCCTCGTTAACAATGGACTTCCTGCTCCGCTGAACAACGGTCCGTCCTTGATGAACAGCAATAGCGCAGAAATTGCATTCGCCGTAGCAGCCTCGATGGGTAGCAAGAGAGAACCTGATTGTTTCTAGGGCCCGTACATCCCCCTGCGGTTGATGAAAAGGATGCAGATCCAGCTGATAATCCAGGCTGTGGATATGATCCAGCTCGTCCGGGGAAAGATGGTGTTGCGGCGGATTCTGGATCAACCAGCGGGTGCCGTGCAGCTGGACCAGACCCTGGGCTGTGACGGGGTCGTTATTCTCGTAAAAGCGACAGAACATCTTGGTGAAGGCCTTCTTGGCCTGCTTGCCGGTGCCGGAAACCTCATCAAAGGCAGGCAGTGCCAGATACTCCGCCGGTCGCTCCGGGGCAGAATAACAGAGGCCGCGAATGTCACGCGGGTCGGTCCCATCTTTAAGGGCGGTGGCAAGATCCACCACGGCCCGCTCCGCCATGCCGTACAGGAGGAAATCCGCCTTGGCATCCAGGAGGATGGAGCGGCGCACGGCATTGGACCAGTAATCATAATGGGCAATACGGCGAAGGCTGGCCTCGATGCCGCCCAGCACAATGGGGCAGGTATTTTTGAATTTGCTGCGGATCAGGTTGGCGTAGATCAGTACGGCCCGGTCCGGTCTGCGGTTATTGATGCCACCGGGGGTGTAGTCGTCCTTTTTGCGTTTGCGACCGGAGGCGGTGAGGTTGGCCACCATCGAATCGACACAGCCTCCGCTCACACCCCAGAAAAGCTTGGGTTCACCGAGGCGGCAGATGTCGTCTCCTTGCAGGTCGGGCTGGGCAAGTATCCCGACCCGGAATCCGGCATCGGTAAGGACTCGCCCTATCACGGCTGTGCCGATAAAGGGGGAATCTATGTAGGCATCGCCGCTGACGAGGATGATGTCCAGGGCGTCCCAGCCGAGCTGGTGGAGTTCTTTTTTGGTGGTTGGGAGGAACATGATTTTTATTGGGTTGTGAAATCAACCGCTGGCAGTTCTCACCGCTCCAGCAGCACGATGAACATGATGCGCCGGGGGGTAAGGTACATGCGAACCGCTTTGGAAGAAGAGGTTAGTGAGAGATTACAGGGAAGTTGAGAAACGCCTTGTCAGTTCCTGTTTCAGTCAGATGGCACCTGACCAGGAACCGGGCTTACGCTTATGATGAAAACAGGAGACAACAACAAGATCTGATGCAGAAGAACGGTGCTTCCGGCCTGAAGATGACTTCCATCAACCTTGTGTCCCTGAAAATATTTTCGCATGTACCCGACTCCAGGGAATACCTGTGGACGAGTCCGCCTGATGGGCCGTGTACCTGCGATGCAGTTCCTCTCGCTCCTCTGCGGAAAGGGCCGGGGAGAATCGAGGCTCCTCGGCAATGCTGTTCCATATATCTTCTACAAGCTCAATCCGTTCAGAAACGGACAAATTTTTAATATCTTCGACAATTGTACTCATAATTGCACCATGAAACTGCCGTCCGGTTCAGGGCGGCTTCCAGAGGTCGTTAAGGAAATTGTTATTATCGGCATTTCTTTTTGTCCATTGTACACGGTAACAGGGAAGAGAACAACCTATGCGCCGCAGCCCTAAACCCGCCCGGTGATAAATCACCGGGCTATTATCGAATGTCCCTGGCGGGACAGCACGAACATAGCCCAGGGTTTCAACCCTGGGCCTCCTGCGCGAAATCTCGGAAACACCACGGGCGGTTCGCGAACCACCCCTACGCCCCTTGCCGCTTTA
>MTKS01000129.1 GCA_004028495.1 Candidatus Electrothrix marina | reverse complement strand
GGCGTCATTTTTCCTGACCCCTGTCAACCCGCCTTTTCCCTGCTCAATAATTTTTTCGCCGGCGGAGTTCCCGCCGAACCGGACGGCAGCCAACAGCTGATTCTGCTCGGAGAGCCGGGCTCGGGCAAAACTTCGCTTCTCCTCATGATCAGACTGATGCATCAGGCCGAATTTTGGCCCAAGGGCTACCATTGCCTGCTGTTCAAGCTGGATGAGCATACCCTGGACCGGATAGCGGCAGTGGATAATAAGGCGAAAACAGTCCTGCTGCTTGATGCCCTGAACGAGGATAAACAGGCCCGTACCCGACCCCTTGAGCGTCTGCTTCCCCTGTTGCGGGCCGGAGAGCCCTTTTACCGGGTGATTATTACCTGTCGCAGTCATTTTTTCCCCGCAATGACCCCTGACAGCACAGGCCGACTGCGGATCAGGGCACTGTCCGGCTATAATTGCCCTATCCTCTATCTGGCCCCTTTTACTGCGCATCAGGTTCGCCGGATTCTGCATAAACGACTTGTCCGCAATACAGAGAATTATATCGGGTTTCAGCGTTTCGGGGTGGATCGGCAGAAAAAAAAGGCTGCTCGGCTCCTTGTCGGGCTGGGCGAGCTGGGCGGACGACCTCTTATTCTTCAGCATATTAAGAGCCTGCTGAAAATTGAGGCTCACCGAATTCGAGATGCCTACACGATCTACGAATCCCTGATACAGTATTGGCTGGAACAGCAGGTTGACGTCCTGAAAGAGAGCGGGTGCCGCTGTCCGCCCAAGCGATTCGAGCTTTTTAACGGCTATATTCGGCTTGCCCGCCGGATGGAAGAGCAGGGGATAAGAGAGATAGGGGAGAAAAACTTGCAGGAGATCTTCTGCGAAAAAGCCGAGATCTGTCGATTTACCCATTGTTCCCCTGAACCGGCTCTTCTGAGGATGAGCACGAAGCATACCTACCGGTTCACCCATACCACCTATCGGGAATTTCTTCTTGCCCATGCCCTGATCTATGACACCAGGCCTTTTGCCGCTCCCTTGCGGGCCACGGACCAGATGGTTCGTTTCCTTGATCTGGCCTGCGGGATCACGGATTATGTGAATTGTTTGAATCTTGCTGAATTCAATCCCTTTCGCTATGCCGAGATCTACAGAACCATGTTTTCCTGGCAGGATCGGCTGGGGCGGGTACGGAACAGAGTTGTGAGAGGCCCGGAAATGATCATGCTGCCCGGCGGGCGTTTTTAAGATGGGCGATATTGAGGGGGACGGCGCTGCTGATTCCCGACCCGTGCATGAGGTGGAGCTGGATAATTTTGCCTTGAGTCGCTATCCGATCACTTTTGAGGAATACGATCTTTACTGTATAGCTACAGGTAATCATAAACCATCAGATAACGGGTGGGGCAGGGGGCGACGACCGGTGGTGGATGTCAGCTGGCAGGATGCCAATAATTACTGTGATTGGTTGAGCATGGTCACCGGTCGCCCCTATCGCCTGCCCACGGAGGCTGAGTGGGAGTACGGTTGTCGGGCCGGTACCGACACGGTCTTTTTTTTCGGGAATGATGCCCGTTTTCTCCATGAGTATGCCTGGTATGCTGAGAATGCAGGAAGTACAACCCATCCGGTCGGGCAGAAAAAGGCCAATTCCTGGGGACTGTATGATCTGTACGGCAATGTCTGGGAGTGGTGCGCCGACAGCTATAAAAAAGATTATTATACGGAACTGCCGATGAATAACCCTTCAGGCGCCGAACAGGGGGGCGTCGGAAGGGTTTTGCGGGGCGGTTCATGGGACAGCGGCGAGCATTTTATCCGCTCTTCCTTCCGGTTTCGCCTCTCACCGGGGCTGCGCATTATCCGGGTGGGATTCCGGGTTGCTCAGGGGTATCAGGAGTAGTCGGTTGGTCAAGCCTCGCTACGCCGTAAACATCTTCCGAACTTCTTTGAGATAATCGGAATTATAGATCACGATAGCCCGGTTGCCTTCCTGAATATGGGTGGATCATACCCATCCGACAGCAACAACACACACCGTAACCCCCTCCACAACCTCGGTCGAGGACAATTGCTCCAGCACGTCTTCTTCCAGCACCGGAACAAACAGGGCCACGGTCACCCGGTCAAGACCGAGCCGACCGGCATATTCGGCAGCTTGCTTCTGATCTGCGGTAATCTGATAGCGGTCTGTGAAGCTTTTCACTTCGATAATACCTCGTCGTTCGTCGCAACGAAGGTGAATATCCACCCTGCCGTTACTTGTCGGGAATTCAGGACTGACCACACAACGCCTTGTCACCGCCTCCTGCAACCAGCTGAACAGGTGAAAATGGCCCACCGCTTCAGTCAGATGGAGATCGCTCCGACGGCGGGGCTGCTTTTTCCAGGGATTGACGCCCTGTTCCTTGAGGCGATGCAGATGCTCTTTGTAGCGTTGCAGCAGGGCGGGCAGATCAAGCTGCGGGCCGGAAAAAACATCCTCCAGACCATCAAGCGGCGGCAGAGCGAGTACGGCTCTCCGCTCGTTCAGAACTTCCGCGCTCAGGGCATGGTAGAGACAGGTCTGGATAAAAGGCGAGGAGAAGGAACATATTTCGGCCAATTCTCCGTTGGTCCGCCGTATGGTTTCCGAGGTGATGATGCCGTGCAGATACAGGTAATTGCAGATCGGCTCATGAAAGGAAAAGGGCAGATCGGAGCGGGTAAAAAGACTGAGAAGAAAGGGTTGGTATTCCGGTATCCTGGCCTTGGATATCAGGTTCATGACCGTGTTGTTCGGTTCTGCGAATCGGGCCTTATGCCAGACCATCTCCCAGGTTTTCCGGTCGATGCGCCGATCCGGTCCGGGGCTGTATTTTTCCGTCAGCAGTTCGCCGAACCAGGATACCAAACCGGGCTGTCCCTGCGTCACCTGATGTACCTTTTTCACCACCTGCGGATCAACCTCCTGCCTGCTTTCCTCCTGATACTGCCGGTACAGGTCCGCAGTTTCCGCAAAGGTGAAGTTGGGCACATGCAGGGATTTCTGGATGTTGAACGGCGATCCTCTCCGGCTTTCAATCCCCAGTACCGCCCGCACTCCGACCAGGGCCAGCCCGTGCAGGTGATTTGTTTCGCGGGCAAGATAGAGTTCTCTGAATTGAGCAACCAGCGCATCCAGCAGCAGCGGGTGCAGGGTGTCCACTTCGTCTATCAGCAGCAGGAGCGGCCGGTCCCAGATGCCTTTTGATTTTGCAAAGAGTTCGCCGAGCGTATTCCAACTTGAGACCTCCGGGTTACCGGGCAGGGTTATCTTGAGTAATTCGCCCAGTTCAGTCGGAAACCTGACCATGCCGGTTTCGCGGTCACGAGCGACACCGATTCCGCGCAGTCTTCCCAATGAAAAATGAAACAGAGCGAACTGTTCCGGGTATTGCTCGGCTACCTGTTCTTTCATCCGCCGCATCAGCCAGGTCTTGCCGGTCTGACGCGGTGCCCAGACAGTAAAGTAATGACCACCCTGTTCGGGAATTCCGATCAGCTGCTCAACGCCCTGAGCAATCAGGTGCGTGCGGCGGACACAAAAATGGTAGCGGCTGTCCACAGGGCCGTAAGAATGAAAATGTCGCATATCGGTAATCAGGTGTTTTTTATATTTTGTTGTTTTACGCAGTAAACATCTTCCGAACCTCTTTAAGATAATCGGAATTACAGATCACGATAGCCCGATTGCCTTCCTGAATATGGGTTGAACCCACCGCCGTGTTCCAGGAGCCGTCGCGGAAGACAGAGCCGATAATGATGTGGCCGGTAAAAGAGGCATCCAGCGCGGCCAGCGGCTTGCGGGTGACGGGAGAGCCGGGAGCTGCGATCAGGTCAACCACCTCTGCGTCAAATCCGTGCATATGCATCACCGAAAGCAGTTCACTGCGGCTGATATAGGTGAGGATCTCATTGCCGGCCAGGATTTTTTTGTTCAGCACGATGTCGGAACCGCTGGTGGAGGCCAGCACCATATAATCCTTATTATTGACCATGCAGATGGTTTTCTTCAGATTGCGGAGAGAGGTCTCTGTTTCCAGATCCATGAGCTGTTTCGCCAGCAGGCAGCTCATAATATTGGTTTCGTTCTGGCCCGTGGTGGCGATAAAGGTATCCATATCCGGCAGACCCGCCTCTTCCAGGACATGCTTGTCCGAGCCGTCCCCGTGCAGGATCTCGGTATAGGGAAGTGCGGAGGAGAGTTCCGTGGCCCGCTGTTCATCCTTTTCAATGAGGCGTACCTGAATGTCCTTACCGAGTAATTCGGCAAGTCGGCACCCGACCAGTCCCCCGCCGAGGATCATGATCCTGTTTCTCCGCTGTTGTTGAATGCCGGTCAGTTCAATGAGACGGGGAAGGTCGTCCTTGTTCGCCATGATCAGTACCTGGTCATGGGGGAGAATTTCGTGCATCCCTCCGGGGATGATGGTGGTGATCCCCCGTGATATGGCGACAACTCGAAAGGAAAATTCGTTATAGGCTTTTGCTATCTCAACTAAGGTTTTATTGGCAAGCGGCGAGTCGTCACGGATGCGGGCCGCCAGCACCTGCATCTGGCCCAGGGCGATATCAATGATTTCATCACCCGAGGTCCGTTTGATCAGGCGGGCAATCTCCTGGGCGGCCAGCTCTTCGGGATGGATAAACAGGTCGATTTTTAAATCCTCGCCCTGAAGAACAGCCTCGTTATGGCCGAAGTCCAACGAGCGGACTCTGGCTATTTTGCAGGCAATGCCGAATTTATCGGCAATCATGGAGGTCATCATATTGACTGCATCGTTGTCGGTTACCGCGATCATATAGTCCATCTGATCGGCACCGGCTTCCTGCCAGCAGGCGATACTCATTGCGCTTCCGTTGATAATTCGGGCATCCAGATTATCATCGGCATGGCGAACCAAATCCTGGTCCGCTTCAATGGCGGTGACCGAGTAATCTTCATCCAGCAGCCGTTTTGCCAGATGGTAACCGATTCCCCCGAGTCCGAGAATGAGGAAATTTTTTGATTTTTTCTGGTTCTTTTTCAGCTTTTTCAGCGCGTTCAGCATGGTAAAGGAATATGGGTCGAGATTAAGCGCTCGGTTGTTGGAGCCGCTGTGTACAGCACCCGGTATCAGGATGCTGCTGCCGGATAATTTGCATGCTTCTGCTGTTCCGGCGGGAAATGATTTGACAGCAGAGGGGCCTGTGATTAAAATACCTTCTTTTTGGAAATAAATGGCCGGCTTTAATTTATCTCTGTTTTGTCCGTGTTCGTTCCGTATATGTACTTGTACGGTATGTATCGTCGGAATTTGTTCCGCTGTCCTGTGATTTTTTAATTATCATGTCCTGAATACCGGGCAGATAAGTATAAGCGAGGGGAAACATTGATGAAATACCGGTTTAACTGGTTTAAAACATGATCGATAAAGGAATTATACCATGAGCAAGAGAACATTTCAGCCCAGTAATCTGAAGCGTAAACGCAGCCACGGATTTCGGGTACGTATGAAGACCGCTT
>MTKS01000128.1 GCA_004028495.1 Candidatus Electrothrix marina | reverse complement strand
TCAAGATAAGAAATCGCATAATCGGGTCTACAGCGGTCCAGTTCGTCAATGAGAAATAAAACTCCAGAATTGGTTTTATCCACAAAATCCTTAACGGCACTTTTCAGGGATTTCATCGCATGCCTTCTTAACTCATATAATGAAAAAGCATCCGTAGGAATATCTTCATCTCGTTTAGTCTTTTTCTTTTCTGCAAGATCAGCTGCGGCAGCAGGATCTACTCCTGTGAACTTCCTTGCAACCTGTCCTCCTATTGCAGTAACAAACCATCCCGCATCCTTAGCAGCATTTATTATTTTACCCGCTGATTCTTCATTATTCTGATTCTTAATAGTGTGTACAAGAGCTGATATGATGGCGAAAAGTGGATCTCCCAAATAATCACTCTCCCATGCATTCATCTGGACAACTATTTTTTTTTCGCCTTGATCATCAGCATTTTCAAGAGAAGATGCCCACATTTGCAAAAAAGTACTTTTTCCCGAGCCAAATTGTGAACTCAGGGCCACAACGAGCCCACCTTCAACATAATCATGCTCGACAGCTATAAATTTATTTAGCTTATCCGCAAAATCCTCAAATCCACCAAGTAAATCTTGACCAAATGTTGAGATATTCATTATTTTGACTCCAATATGGTTTGTCCAGATGCTTCACATATGGTAAAAGTACCCATACCCGCGTAGTGATGAGGGACACAGATTCGAATCCCTGGCCCATCTGATTTTACACCTCGGGGAGGACTCAGAAGAGAATGCAAAGAAAAAACGTACTCATTTCTCTTGAAAATTGCAGTAACAAAAGCCAGTTTTTCGGTGTTAAAACGCGGGCGGTAGAAAAAGTGAAGAGGGATTAAGCCCGGCAGTACCGCACCGGGCATGGAGTAATTTCACCGAAGCAGCCCGACAATCTCCCCGTCGTCGGGAAACCGCCCGGTTTCATCTTTGGAATACACCTGTTTGCCGTCCGCGCAGACAGTAAACACACCCCCGGAACCGGGGATCAGTTCAACCTCAGCACCAAATTCCTTTTTCAATGCAGCCTCCAGACTGGAGGCTCTGGGCTTGTAGTTTCACGCAGTGCAGTATTCAATAGTGATCTTCATAGGTTTCTCCTTGTTTATTGAAGGGGCAGAGCCCTGTGCCTGCCCAAGAATGATAAAGGGTAATCACAGGGGGCTCCCCCTACAGTACCTGTAAAATTCAGCGCATGTGTTCAATCCATTTTTTCAATCAACTGGCGATGCCCAGCAGGAAAGGCAAAGGTGCTCAAGTCATTGAAGGCAACCCATTTGTACTGACTTGCGGCATGGAGGACAGGTTCTGTTAATTGATCACCCTGCAAGGTGCAGAAAAAGGCCTCCAAGGTGACGCGGTACTTTGTGTAATGATGGACTGTTGTGGCAAAGGGGCGCAAGTCAGTCACTTGAAATTCTGTTTCCTCCAGTATTTCCCGGACAGCAGCCTGCTCAGGTGTTTCTCCTTCCTTGAGACGTCCGCCAGGGAATTCCCATAAACCGCCCCAGACATCTTTTTTCAGTCGCTGCTGGATATAGAAGCGGTCGCCATGCTGAATAATGCCGCAGGCCATGGAGATGTCAATCCGCTTTTCCTTTTTGCCAGGGATGGGGCGGAGATCAACTATATCGCGTGCATAGGAACGGCAGTGCTGCTGAAGCGGGCAGGTCGGGCAGGCAGGTTTTTTCGGGGTACAGATTAATGCACCGAATTCCATCAGGGCCTGATTGAAATTCCGAGCATCATCTTGTGGAAGAAGATCAGAGCAGCGTTGCAGCAGCAGTTTTCGGGTCGTTGCCTGCTTTACCGGCAGGTCGATATCATCAATCCGGCAGAGGATGCGTTCCACATTGGCATCCAACAGGGGGACCGCATGGTTAAAGGCGATGGAAAGAATGGCGGCTGCCGTGTAGGGTCCGATACCAGGCAGGGCAAGGAGTTGCGACTCCTTATCCGGCAGCTTTGCTCCGTATTCCTGTACCAGAATATCCGCAGCTTTGCGGATGTTCCGCACCCGGCTGTAATAGCCCAGCCCTTCCCAGGCCTTGATGACTTCCTGTTCCGAGGCCGCAGCTAAGGTTTTGATATCCGGGAATTGCCTGATCCAGTTATTGAAATAGGCTACAACCCTTTCCATCTGGGTTTGCTGGCCCATGATCTCGGAGATCCAGACATGGTAGGGATGATATTCCTTGCGCCAAGGCAAGGGACGTTGATTTTCCACAAACCAGGAAAGAAGAGTTCGGGTGAGCAGGGAGTCGTTCATGGGGCCTCCGAAGAAAAGAGAAGATCTTCTTTGCCGCCCTTATGGCGAATCCAATTGAGCGATTGCTGAATTTTTCGGTTTGCAATAATCCTGTCAGTAACATGATGTTTTCCGGGGAAATCCATTGCTGAGAATCCCAGGACCATGGTCAGAATGCCCTGGCCCGGAAGCACCAGCATGGCAATTCCCGCGATCAGCAGGCAGAGCCCGAGACTGTTTCGGAGAAGGCAGATAAGCACGGTAAGGATCGGGTGGCGTTTATGCCGTTCAATGACCTCCTGATGGTGACGAATAAAATAATCCTCCCGCATACGCAGAACCAGCCAAGGAAGGATGATCAGGCTGCCGATAAAGGTGAGCAGGGATATGATTCCCAGCAGTTGCAGCGACTCGGTCCGGGTGAGTGCGGTGAATGCATCATCCATCACCCTGCATTTCCTCCTAGTCCTTTTTTCGTGATTTTCTGTCCGCCCTGATTCCCGGCCGTATATTGGAGCAGCCATAAACGCCACTGCTCCGCATTGCCCCGATGCAGCATCTGGATCCTGTCAGCCGGCAGGGCGCGAGCAGATCAGGTTCCATGCCGGGAATAAAGCCGGAAACCATGTAGGTTCCCGGGTGCCAGAAGCCCTGATCATTAAACAGGCGGATCAGGAGGCTCTTGTAGAGATTTGTTATAACCAGATCATATCCCATATCCGGCAATTTTTCCATCAGGTCGAATTGACCAACCGTCACGATATCAGCGCAGTTATTGCGTTCCACATTGGCCTGCGCCACGTCCACTGCCAGGGGATTATTGTCCAGGGCTGTTACTCGCTCTACCCCGAGCTTGGCAGCTGCTATGGCGAGAGGCCGGTACCTGTACCCAGATCCAGCACAGAGTTAATCTTCATCCCGGATTCCAGGAGTAAGAGTTCCAGGGTCTCCAGGCAAAGCCGGTGGTGGCATGAAAACCTGAGCCAAAAATGACACTGGGATCAAGCAGGATCTCTGTTTTCTCCTTATTTTCCTTATGTTGTTGGTCAGGTTGGAGGTCCGGCATCTCCCAGACAGGGCGAACCCGCAGGGTCTTGGTGGCGAACGAGGTGATTTTCACCCCTGCCTCCCAATCCTGATAACCAAGATCCGCCTGATAGACGATGGAGGCACCGGTTTCCTTACAGAGAGCCCGGATGAACGCTTCTTTGGCCTGATGAAAGAACAGGATAGCTGTCTCATCTTCAATCCATATACCGATCAGATCCGGCTCCGTAATCGGGGGCAGATCGCGGTGATCCAGGTAATAGACATGAAGGCGTTTATATTCGGTATATGGTGGTCTGAGCATATTGCTTGTTTCTTTCGTTGTAGAAAATCTCCCCTTCCGGGGGGATTATTTATCTCTTAATCGTTTCACGGGAACAGCGGGGGGAAACTTACTACAGCGATTCAGAAAAATCACAGGCTTTCTTAAAATATCCTGTGCATCTTGCGGTCAACATGTTAAATTGATGCTGAAAAGAATAAGGTGAAAGAGTAGCTGTGGACAAAGCTCCTTGCAACGCAACAAAAAAAAGAAACGTACCTGCAAATTAAGACTATTTTCCGAGACCAACCATATCTTCCTTCATGCCTGAATTCCTCCACACCTTTAATTTTCCCCGTTCTGTCCGCTGGCAGGATCTTGTCGACATCCTGATTGTTTCCTTTATTATTTACCGGACGATTCTTCTGATTCGGGGAACTCGGGCGGTCCAGATGCTGATCGGGATTCTGGTGGTCAGCTTTGTCTATTTTGTCTCGATTCAGATGGACCTGCTGACGCTGCAGCTTCTGCTCCGTTATCTCCTCAGCTCTATCCTGCTGATTCTGGTTGTTATTTTTCAGGATGATATTCGTAGAGTGCTCACGGAAATGGGCAGGACACCTTTTTTGAAAACGCAGAATATGGCGGCCCGTGATCTCACGGAAATCATTTCTGCGGCCGTGTACATGGCCCGCCGACGTATAGGCGCCCTGATTATCATTGAACGGAACACCGGTCTGGCCGAGTGCATCGAAACCGGTTTTATTCTTGATGCCAATTTATTGCAGGAATTATTAGTGGCTCTTTTCTTCCCCATGTCGCCCATGCATGACGGTGCTGTTGTTATCAAAAAAGGGCGAATTCATTCGGCGGCCTGCCTGCTTCCTTTATCGAAAAATCCTGATATCGACAAGCGGTACGGCACGCGACACCGAGCAGCCCTGGGCCTTTCCGAAGAGACCGATGCCGTGGTTATCGTTGTTTCCGAGGAGACCCAGGAAATTTCCATTGTGCAGGGAGGGGATATTACGCCTATGCGGGATGAAGTAAAGCTGGAGGCTTTTTTAAAACAGATACTCCTTGTCAACAGCCGCAGCGAGTCCTTATGGACAAAAAGAAAGTCGAGCCGGCAGAAAAAATCTTCGGATACAACAGGATCGTCCCTTGATGGTTGAACAGTTACGTAGTTGGAAGAGGAAAATAAATTATAAGGATCTTCTGCTGAAGCTGATTTCTCTTGCTCTCGGCATTCTGGTCTGGTTTCTGGCTGTGGGCACGGACCAGATTGATGTAAGCATGAATATCCCGATTGAGGTACTTAATCTTCCGAAGAATCTGGTGATTTACAATCAGTATCAGAAAGAAATTTCAGTTACCCTGCGCGGTCCGCGCGGCATAATTCAGGAGCTGCGTAACCGTCCTCCTTCACTGTCGCTTGATCTTTCCAAAGCCACGTCGGATACCGTTGTCCTGAATACAGAAACTCTTTCCTTTCCCCTTCCCAGCGGTATTTCCATCCTGAGGATGCAACCGGCCAGCATCACCTTGTCCATTGACAAGCTGCTGGAGCGACAGATTCCTGTCACAGCTGTGACAGAAGGCGATGTGGCAAAGGGATACATCCTGAAAGAAATATCCCTGACTCCTGATAAAATTCTTGTTTCCGGCCCGGAGAGCCTTGTAACGCTGGAACAGAGCCTGAAAACCTATATGATCAATCTCAGCGGGCTGGATCACTCGACCACTCTTCCGGTTCACCTTGATCTTTCCCCGGAATTTATGGAATTAATCGGTGAAACCACTGTTGTTGCCAAGCTGGCTGTGGCGGATAAATTTGTTGAAAAAAAAAGTCAAGAAAATTCCGATTAATATTCGTGACGTTGAGCATGGAGAGCACCGGTGTCTCGCTGATCAATTTTTCAGGGATACCGGCAGCCACCGTGATAGA
>MTKS01000127.1 GCA_004028495.1 Candidatus Electrothrix marina | reverse complement strand
AATTCGGATTGGATTTCATGCGAAGTTACAGAGTTGACCCACTATCTGAATAGGTTTGCCAAAAACTCGTTTATCACTCGAACCTGCTCCCGCAAGATCAAGTGTCCTCGTTCTTCCTCCACCCATTGCCGCAGAGTCCGCCAGCGACGGATCAGAGCCTCATGCACCACCTCAACCGTCTCTTCCCCGCGCTCCTCATCCCGCCCGGTAACGATAAGCCGTTTATCCGCCAACCGGGTAATCAGCTCCCGGTATTCCGCCTGAATCTGTCCGACCGTCGCCACCTGTCGGGTATCCTCGGTACCTTGTCCCGGACGAACCAACTTGAGAAAGATATGGCGGAGCTGCTCCCGCTCCGATTCAGTAAACTCCGTATAGACCGCATCAGCATGCTTGGCCAGGGCCTGTTGCACCCCGCCGATGGCCTTATAGGCATCATGGCTGATCCGTCGGCACTCCTGTCGCTCCCAGAGCTGGGTCAGGCAAAACTCCAGCAGGGGCAGGCTGCCCGGTTCCTTGCCCACATCTCGGATAATCAAATCAACCAAACCGGCCTCAAAACGAACACCGAGCATGGTCGCAGGTTGTTCAATCACCTCCCGCAACCCCTGCTCATTAATCTGCGGCAGAATGATGGGCGCATAGCTGTCCAGGGCCTGGGCAAGGGCAGGGTGGCTGACAGCAGCGGCAAAGAAATCCGCCCGCATGGTGAGCAGCACAGTGAACTGTTCCGTGCGCAGGCATGCCAGCAGGAGGCCGATATATTGCCGGATCAGCTCCTGATCCGTATTCAGGGTAAAGAGTTCCTCGAACTGATCAACGATCAGGAGAAAACGCTGGCTCTCGTGTTGTTCTCTTTGTTCCCTGATTTGGCGGATGATCCCGACCAAGCCGACGGAACCGGCATGAAGTTTTTCTTTCAGCTCATCGGTTTTCTCCGAGCGCAGAATGGGGTCATCGTAGAGAAAGGGAATCAGGCAGGCGGACAGCTCGTACAGGGGCTGTTTTTTCGGGCGGCAATGGGCGATCAGCCAATCACCGCTTTGGCGCAGGGCCGGAAGCAGCCCGGCAAAGACCACTGAGGATTTTCCGCTGCCGCTGGCCCCGATCACCGCAGCAAAGGGCCGGTCAGCCACGACCTGCCTGAGTCGCGTAATGGTTTGGCCCCTGCCGAAATAGAGATCCGCATCCTTTTCCCGAAAGGACTCCAGGCCGCGATAGGGATTGGCCGGGCGGCTGTGCTGATCCAGATCAGGAAAGGCCTTGATGAGCAGAGCAGCCGGAATCATGTAGGCAACCCTGGCCTTGTGCCGGTTCAGGATACTCACGGTCATCCCTAATGCCGCATTTTCTTTAGCCGACCAGACCGCTGTGCCGCTGAAGCCCGCTTCAATCTGTTCCCTGCCCTGATGATGAATTTCCACCCAGCCCTTGGCGTTTAGTCCTTGCAGGGTACCGTTGGAATAGGTGCCGTTATCAATACCGACAGGAAAGCCGCACATCCTGACGCGCTGATCAAAAAAAGACTGTTCATGCGGCAGAACAACGGGTGCAGGCCGGGCTTCCTCTGGCAGGGATGTTCCCGGCATGATCTCCAACACGGCAATGTCTTCAATCTCACCAACCGCACTTTTTTCCTGAACCGGAAACCAACGCAGGATCTTTGCCCGCAGCAGGGAACGGTTTTTCAGGAGGGGGAAATCAAAAAAAACCTCGACATCAGGCTGGTCGGCTGCGTATTCATTTCGACGTAGAGCTGCATTGACCACATGGGCGCAGGTGAGGATGTGCTTGGGCGTGACCAAAAAGCCCGCGCCTATAGGTCGGCGGGGCTCTTGGTTATCCGTCAGGATACGGACAAGGGAGGCATCGAAAGATGGAGAGGGCATGGGGTGAAATTGATGTGAAAGAGGCTATTTTCCCAGCGATAAATCACTGGGCTATTAGCGAATGTCCCTTCGGGACACCTCGTCCCGGAGGGACGGACCGAACATAGCCCACGGTTTCAACTGTGGGCGAAGGACTCAGGCTATCTATCCTCTTTTCCATGCCAAATTTTGAGGATATACAGCGTTGTTCCACGTATCTCATACCGCACCACATAACGACCGAAAATCAGTTCCCGAATCTCTCCGGGGAATCCCTCAACCGGTCTTCCGATCTTCGGGGCATCTGTAAGATTGCTGATGGCTCCCCGCAACCTTTTCGCCACCTGTCGTGCTGCTGTCGGATTATGCTCCGCAATGAATGCACGCAATCGTACCAAGTCGTTCAATGCGGCTTTGGAGAATTGCAGCTTCATCGGGGCGGTTCCGGCTCGTCTTCATCTCCCCAGCTTGCCAGCCAGCTCATAACCTCTTCTCCCGCGACGACCCTGCCACACTCAATATCTTCAAGGGCTTCCAAGGTTTCCTCATGTCGGCGGATCTTTTTTTTCTCCTGCTCGACATACTGCGTCATGAGCATGCGAATCACATGGCTCAAGTTCATCTCGTGAGACGCAGCGACCGCCTCGAAATTTTTTTTTAATTCTTCCGGGACCCTTGCCCTTACGACAGCTGTTTTCATTATTTCACCTCCGTTGGTCTACATTGTAGAACATCGGCAAAAGAAAGACAAGCCCTGTTGCTGTGGTCATTTTTTCTCATTCGTCCATTTCAATGAAACCTTAAAGGTGGCCTCGCTGTCCGCCGAGGCGAAAATCACTCCGGTCTTGGCGTTGAATTTCAGCCCGAACTCCAAGGCGATTTCATCCGGTGTGTTCATCTCCCGGAAGGCCTTTAGTATTACCTCGGCAGCAGGTTTGATCCGGTCCACCGCATCGACAAAAAGGGAATCCGCTTTCTCTGCCCCATTATCTCCGCCTCGGCTCACCCGGCGCATTCCTTCAGGGTTGGTTTCCTCGGCCTCAATATAGACGGGCTGGCCGTCCAGTTCAAATTCAACGAGTTTCTTCATGGTATTCCCTCTATCGGTGGATATAAATTACGAGATTACGCTCTGTCCAGAGCCGCATGGTGAGCATCACCCGCCGCTGTTATTCATCTTCAAACTCAATTTAACCGTAACCATCTTTAATGCATTCAGAAAAAACAACATCCACGTATCAACACATTCTTTTTCCGTGTTGCGTTTGCGCTGACACTCCATCAAAGCCGCATAATACCTTTCCTTTCGGTTCTCTATGATATGCTCGAAGGAGATGTATTGAATAAAGTCATAATCCAATTTGATCAGCAGCAAGGTCGTTAATAATCGCGAAAGCCTGCCGTTCCCGTCATGAAAGGGATGGATGGACAGAAATTCATAGATTAACAGCCCGACAACCAACAGCGGATGGTATTCCAGGTTCTCAAGACGCTTGTTGGTCCAGCTGAGCAGCTCCTGCATCTCTTTCTGCACTAAATACGGCTCTGTTGTATTAAAGATAACCCGCTGGGTTCCGTCCGGGTAACTTGCCACAACCTTGTTGGATACCTTTTTATAGGCCCCTTTTTGCCCGCTGTCCTTGGTCGAATATCTGAGCAACACGGTGTGCAGCTGCATGATATAATTTTCTGTCAGATGGATATCTTCCGCATTATCAAAAATTAGCTCAAGGACATCGTAATAGCCGATCACCTCCTGCTCGTCGCGGTTCTCCAGCTTGTTCACCTTCAGGTCGGCGATCAGCTGCTCTATCTCTGCATCAGACAGCGTCGCCCCTTCAATTCGTGTTGACGAGCCGATACTTTGAATAGTTGCCATCCCTTTCAGTTCTTTGAGAAAAACAGGACGTAACTGCTCCAGATGTTCCCATTTCCCCCGAAACAGATCAATCTCGGCAATCAGCTGGATAATTTGTTGATTTGCTGTAAAAGTAAAATCCAGTTTTTGATCTAAGGTGTTCATGTTTTTTCTGTATTTATACGATAAATCGCAATGCCTTCGCCAAGGTGCATTTTCTGTATGCAGGGTCGCGGCGCACGCAAGGGCACGGCACGCCGTACCCCTACCGAAAACGGAATGTTATTTTTCAGGAAACTCCTCACTCCGCCCCACTCACGATAACCGTGCCAACCCCGCTGCGAGCCCGATACTCAGGTCGATACATGGCCTCAACCTCCACCGGAGGCAGGGTATAGATACCCGGCGTAACCGCCCGGACCAGATAGGCAGACTGGAACCTGCTCATTTTTTTGTTCCCGTTGACCTTGGGCAGAAATTTGGTGTCAAAGGCCGCCACAAAACGGTCATCCCGCGCATCCACATAGAGGTTGTCGGTCAGCTGATCCTTAAGCCAGCTAAAGGCCGTGTCCCGCTCGGTAATGGGCCGCTCGATTTCAAAACCCGCAGGCAGCAGATCAACCAGCAGGGCCTGGAAGTCAGACCCGGTTTTCACCTCACCCTGAAGGGTGACCACCATGAGTTCCCCCTGCTGAATCGCATCCACCGGCATGGGTTCCCCGGCAGTGTTGTACCATTCCCGGAAAATCGTGAAGCCGTTTTCCATCGGCTCAGGTGCTTTGACGGGCGAGCCTTGCACGGTGGTCACCAGCCAGACCGCCTTATCGCCCTTATTGGTGATAGTGACCCGGTTGCTCAGCAGCGAATTGCCGTCCCGTTGCAGGGCAAAAAAGGTGCTCTTCGGCGTTTTCGGCTTGGGCTGCTCTTTTTCCTCGTCCTGAGGACTTGCCGGAGCCTCGGCTTCCAGGGGTTCGCTGCTGCCAAAGCTCAGGGCAGCTTTGATCCTGGTGAGCAAGGAAGGTTTCTTTTTCTCCGGTTGCTCTTTTTCTTCCTTCTTGGCTTGAGCAGGGGCCTGCTCCGCAATATCCAGCTCAAGAGGGCTGCTTGGCTCAAGGGTCAAGGAGGCCATGACCAGCCAAGCCTGTTCCTGGGTGGACAGGTATTTCTCCTGCGCAAATAAGCGGGTCAGCTCCTGCCAAGCCGGGGCCGGATCCACTTCCTTGATCCCGGATTCAGCAATGATATGAATAATGCCTGCCAGATTACGGAGACGCGATCCATAATTTCGCCAGCTGGAGGCAGGATCGCCGTTTGCCCTCTCCATAGCCGCCTTGAGGCCCTTGATCGCCCGACTTCGATCTCCTAAGAGGGCCAGG
Organism: Candidatus Electrothrix marina; assembly: GCA_004028495.1. Taxonomy (GTDB): domain Bacteria; phylum Desulfobacterota; class Desulfobulbia; order Desulfobulbales; family Desulfobulbaceae; genus Electrothrix; species Electrothrix marina. The sequence goes on along the minus strand of MTKS01000127.1, from coordinate 426 downwards.
GCTCCGGCAAGCTGGGCCTGAGCCAGCGGTGAAGGGATTTTCGCAAACCAGGTATCAAAAAGATAGCGGGCATCTTCGTGCCTGCCCTGTCCGGTTCGGGCCAGTACCCAATGGGCATAGGCCAGGGGAGCCAAATCCTGCACCTGGGGATTATCGGCGTTCTTGACCTGATCAATCAGCCATTGCATCCCCTTTCTGTAAAAATACTCCGGCACCACATAGCCCTTTTCTTGGGCCCGGCTGAGGAAATCCAGGGCATAGGCGGAAAGCCAGGGCGCAACGTCGCCGCTGTCCGACCAGAGGGAGAAGCTGCCCTCGCCCAATTGTTTTTGGAGGATGCGGTCAATAGCCTCCTGCACCCTGCCGGGCAGCTCCTTGTCCACGGGAGCGGCAAAGCGTTCAGCCAGGATATTGGCCGAGAGCAGG
>MTKS01000126.1 GCA_004028495.1 Candidatus Electrothrix marina | reverse complement strand
CAGGCTGTTGTGCTGAAGATCGATAAGGAAAACGAGCGCTTTTCCCTCGGTGTAAAACAGCTGGAGCCGGATCCTTGGCAGGCGGCGGTGAGCAATTATCCCACCGGCAGCCTGGTTGAAGGAAAGATCACCAATATCACCGACTTCGGCGTTTTTGTTCAGCTTGAAGAGGGTATTGAGGGATTGGTGCATGTTTCTGAAATCAGCCGTGAAAAAATCAAAACCCCGGTTGGAATGTTTAATGTGGGGGATATGTTGAAGACGGCTGTTATTAATGTATCTGCTGCTGACCGCAAAATCGGTCTTTCTCTCAAGGCCTTGGAAGGGGATGAGACGGAAGGAGGTGCGGACAGCAGTACCCAGGAGGCTCCCCAGAAGCAGCAGGCAGCGACTAAAGCCAGCTCAGGGCCTTCCACCTTCGGCGATCTGCTGAAGGCTGCTGCCGGTACCGAGGAAGAAAAAGAGGAAGAGGAATCTTCCGATAAATAACGCTTTCTTTGTTGGCGGCCCAACCTGAAGGGTATGACTTTTTGTTGCTGTATTGAACAGGAAGTCGTACCCTTTCCTGTTGGTGCATAACAGGAACACACCTGCAGGAGCACCGTTTGCAGCGGTGATATGACGAATTATGATCAATTACAGATTTATTTAAAAGGGACACAACATGCTCAAGCGTGAATTAGTAAGTGAGGTTACTGAGCAGTTAGGCGGCTACTATAAACAGGATGTAGCTCAGGCTGTCGATATTATATTGGAAAATATAACTCAGGCTCTGACGGAAGGAAGACGGGTTGAAATTCGGGGATTCGGCAGTTTTTCCGTGAGAACGCGCAAGCCGCGTACCACAAAGAATCCGAAAACCGGCAAAATGATGGATATTCCGGCAAGAAAAACGTTGCATTTCACGATGAGCAAGTCACTCAAGGAAGTTCTTATTGAGGAGTAGCTGAGGAGTAACAATAAGGCGCCCTTGCAATATCTTGAGATCGCTTCTATTGTTTGAGAAGCCGATCAATCTTGGCATATGTGAATATGTCAGGATTGATCGGCTTTTTTTATGCCTTATCATGATGCCCCTCAGCTATGAGAAAAGTTAAAAGTGAACAAACCAGCGCAGGTAGAACCGGTTGCCGGCTTCAGGGAACGCTTCGGTTTCATCCCCGGTGGCGATGAATCCCCCTGCGCTGAGGGTCATCTCATCACTTAGGCTGTAGGTCACGGAAGGCGCAATAAGGACTGAGCTGTCATCAAGGTCAGTCAGCAGCAAGAGCTGGCAGGTCCAGAGCATGCCGGGTTGAAATCCTGATTGGATGGCTAACTGGTTGGTCATGTCCTGATCAGAAAAGCGGTATTCGCCGAGCAGGGTTAAGCCGTTGGCAAAGCCGTATTCCGCCCCGAGGATATATTCGGTAAAGACAGCCCCTGTCTCTCGGTTATGCACCCGTCCGCCCTCACTGCGCAATTCAACGCCAGTTCCCGACAAACGTCCCTCCAGTTCCCAGCCGATAATATCCAACGAGGTGTCCTCACCCCAGAGCAGGTTTCGTTCATTGCTGTTATCTCGAAGGGCGATGAGTCCTATGTCCGCATACTCCAGATAACCTTTCAGGCGGATAGCCGCTTTGCCGTCCGCAACAGTGAGATCCATATTGGACAGCTCGTTCAGGGCGTACTCATAACGGATTGCGTCGGTTCCGGTTCGCTCACCGGTTTCTATGGCCTGGGCATCAACAGGATTAAAGATATCTATGGGATTCCAGATACGCCCCACGCCCAAGGGAATGCGCTGTCTGCCGACAGACCAGAAATGTCGCTCGCCCTGGTATTGACCATAGGCCCGATAGAGTGAGACCTCGTTATCCAGTTCGTTGGGAGAGGTCGTGTAGCCGGTCTCGTTATCAACAATCAGGGTGACAGCAAGGTTGCTGTACTGCTCGTGGCTCAGAGAAAGCTCGGCACGGATGCGGTTGTAGTCTGTGCTCAGACGGGGTTGATCGTATCCGGCGATATTGGTGTTTTCCAAAGTCAGTTCCGGGCTGATGCCCAGCAGACCGGCCAGCAGGAGTTCAGGAAGTCCGCTCATCAGCGATCACCTTGCCGTCGTGGAGGATCACGGAATGCCGGGCTTGTCAATCACCAGCGGGTCATGGGATGAAAAGATAATAGTGACCCCTTCATCTTCGTTCAATCGCTGCATCATCTCCATCAGGGATGCTGCGGAGACAGAATCCAGGTTGGCAGTAGGTTCGTCGGCCAGAACCAGTTTCGGGGTCGCGGCCACAGCTCTGGCCACAGCCACCCGCTGCTGCTGGCCCCCGCTCATCTGGGACGGCAGCTTATCCAGCAGGGAATCAATAGCCAGCTTTTCGGCAACTTCCATAGTGCGGCGATCACACTCGGCCTGCTTGCGCCCCTGGAGTTTCATGACGTATTCAATGTTCTCCCGGGCGGTCAGGACCGGAATCAGGTTGTAGGCCTGGAAGACAAAGCCGATCCGGTCCCGCCGCACTTGCGAAAGATCGGCCTGGGACAGACCGGTAATCCGTTGCCCGTCAAGGAGTACCTCACCGCTGCTCGGGCTGTCAAGGCTTCCGATGATATTGAGCAGGGTTGTTTTGCCGCTGCCCGACGGCCCGGACAGGACAGCAAGGTCGCCTCGTTCAACGGTCAGGTTAATATCATGAAGGGCGTGAACTCGTATTTCTTTGCTGGGTTGAAAGGTCTTGTTGACCCCTGTTATGCGGAGGAAGTCGGTCATTGGATTCAGAGAGTTATAATGTTATAACGGCTGGCGGTGAAGATGTTCTTCGATCTCCCGAACAGACCGAAGTCTCCGGAGCTGATTACCGGGTTGATTCTATCTACGATAACCGCCTTGTTGGAACATTTCAATGTTTGAGAGAGGCGAAGGAGAGAAGTTTCTGCAAGAATCAGGCAAGGCACAGAGCGTTTGTCGTTTGATTTTGCTCTTGCGACGCATGGGTACACATTGTACCGTTAATGTATTATCAATACAATATAAAGGAGGTTGACGTGGAAAAAGATGCAGTTCGTCGTCAGCGGGAAGATGATGAAAATGATACCTTGGTTTCAAAGCATATTCGTTTTCAGGCAGTGTATGCAGCGTTGATTGATCGAGCCTGTGTTGATCTGAAATTGACCCGGAGAGAACTGCTTGAGGAATGCCTGAAAAGGTCTTTGGGAGATCCGAGCGGGATTTTTGATGATTAGTCGCCGTTACAAGAGGCCGTCGTCCTTTGGTGGTCAAAAAAATGAAGGCAATTAAAGACACCCGCAGATTCGTCATTACCAACATCATAATGACGGCACTTTCAGTTGTTTTAATTGCCTTCAGTTATATTTAATACCACATTGCGGTCTCGGTCAAGTGATTTTTTAATGTAAGTATAAATGGTTAAGGAATGCTCGTGGTCGTATTTCCGGTGTATAAAAAATTCCGAGATATAGGAATATGTATTATTTGAGAATGTACACGCAGGGGGCTTTCGATGTGAAATACTATGCGTAATTAATACTCGTTTTTAACGAACGCTCAATCACATACCGGAGGACTTCAGAATGATTTACAGGGGAATTGAAAGGTGAAGCGGGTTTTGGAAAGAAGAAGGTAATTAAAAGGGTGATTGAAAAATCATGAAGAATCAGGATCGGACGATACGCCGCTTTTAATTACCTTCAAATGTCTGCTTAAATGATTTACTGCTTAATGTCAATACTCGACTTAACTACGACTTAGAGACCTCTTATTTCCTGGAAACGGACGAGCTGTTCATTTCACGGCAATAATTTTTGACCAGCTCAAGACGTTGCGGAAGCGTATGTCGGAAATAGAACGGGCTGAGTATCAGGATGCTGACTGCTGTACGGAAGTCCATTTTTTTCTTTACCTCATGAAATGTTTCCCTCCTCGCACAAGAAAATAAACTATTCGGCGTCGCGTGTACATCTTTTTTTTCGGTACCACGCGGTGTTACTTGTCAGGAGCAAGTGACTTGTCAGTGCTCAACCGGTTATTCCTGTTGTGATTTTGAGATTCAATCCGCGAGTGCATCCTGTAACCCCGTCACTGCGCCCTCTGATTTTGTCCTGTGATATCCGGAAGGTGTACTTTTTTGAGGTCTACTGATGACAAGAAAACAACAGAAATATATTGCGTTATTTTCTCGATGAACTATACAATAAAAGAAAGTACACCGTTTAAGCAGGAGAAAATTATGACCGACAAAATTTTGAATCTAATCCCAAAAATCAACAAAATAAAGTCAGAAGAGAAGTTTCTCGACTTGTTGGACAAAGATATTGATAATGGCAATGTAACAAGAGTACCGGACAGTGTATTTGCCCGGATTGCCAGAATCAAGAATAAAGCCTACTTAGCAAGAGAGCGAAACGAACAGTTTGAAATGTAATGAGCGTTGATTGGGATATATTATGGTGCCCTCTTTTTGAGGAAAGATTTATGGACCTCTTGGAACGACGGGTTGAGGAGTCGGCCGAAGGTGATCCCGTTGGATTTTATAATCATCGGGATTATAAATTTTTTGAAAATGTGAGCAACTGTATACAAAATCGAATATTGCCTGATCCAGGGCACAGAGAGTTTAACCTTGGTAATACGCTCGGGAAGACCAATAAAAATTGGAGAAGGGCAAAGAACGGGCTTCCGCCTCGATACCGCCTTTTTTTTCGGTATTCTTCTCAGGCTAAAGAAGTCGTGTTAGCTTGGCTGAACGATGAGGCAAGTATCAGAAGGGAAGGGCATAAAAAAGATGTATATGAAGTTTTTAAAAGGCTGTTGAAATCTAATATATTATCCCCGGTTCATATGACGAGTTAGTAAAAGAATCCAAAGACTCAAAGTTTACAGAACGTTTCGGGAATTAGTGTCTCGTTCTATTTTGTTTTACAGGGAAAAAATAACAGATCTGATTGTTTCATTGTCCGTCTGTATCGAAGATATAGGCGGGCGGGTAAAAGTTGTTTTTCTGATAGTATTGTATTTATTCTTACCTTTTTGTATCCTTTCTCTCCGGCGTAATTGTCTCACCATTTCTATTGTCGATACATTCTCCCTTTTTTTCTTCAGTTCCTTCCTGTTTGGCCGAATTTCATTTTAAGTGTGCCTCGGCTCCTTTGGTTGCCTGCACTGACCGCAAGGAAAATTATGATGGGCCATCAATGACCGAGTGGATGTCCAGAGAAGAGAGCAGGGGTGTTCTTGAGAAGGGAAGCCCGATACACGACCCGATAAAACAAAAAAAAAGGCCTTAGCGAAATTCGCTAAGGCCTTGATATATGGCGTCCCCAACCGGATTTGAACCGGTGTTGCCGGCGTGAAAGGCCGGTGTCCTGGACCAGACTAGACGATGGGGACATATATGCTGGTGGGTCGTGCGCGGCTCGAACGCGCGACTCTCTGCTTAAAAGGCAGATACTCTACCGGCTGAGTTAACGACCCGTATGCGCTGAGAGCCAGTCATTTATATCATTTTTTCCCGGCCTGTGTCAACT
>MTKS01000125.1 GCA_004028495.1 Candidatus Electrothrix marina | reverse complement strand
TGGGTACTGCATCCTTTGCTCAGGAACACGGCGAAGAAGGGCATCCTGTTGAACAGGCTGCTGTACATGAACAGTATGAACAGCATGCGGTTGTCAATCCGGCTGCCGGTACACCTGATGATGGCGGGCACAGTGCGATGGAAGCGCACGGAACAGCGGAACATTCTGAGCATGCTGCGGGCGAAACCGGTGGACATGACGAACATGCTACTGCTGAGCACGGTGAGAGTCATGGAGAAGGCCATGTCGCCCCCATGATTACCAAAGCAAAGTTGTGGGATCTGTTGTGGAGGGCCCTGAACTTTGCCGCTCTTGTTTTTATTATGGTTAAGTTTCTTGGCAGACCCATTGCAGCCGGATTGGGCGGCAGAAAACGCCAGATTCAGGATGAGCTGGAGACCATGAAGGAAAAACGCGACGAGGCGGAGCAAGAATATAAGGTCTTTGAGTTGCGTTTAGCCGGAATGGACGGCGAAATGGCGGAACTCGTTGGAAAGGCCAAAGCAATGGCTGAGGACGAGAAAGCCAGAATTCTTGCCGAGGCCGAGGCGTCGGCAAAAGATATACGACGTCAGGCTGAAGCGGCGGTGCAGGGTGCTCTTGCTCATGCAAAGAGCAAGCTGCAGGCGGAAATCGCGGAGCAGGCTGTTGTCATGGCTGAGGAGCTGATCGTGAAAAACCTGACTCCGGAAGATCAGGTGGCGATCACTGAACAGTATCTTGAACGTGTGGGTGCGGTACAGTGAAACAGACAATTATAGCAAAGCGGTACGCCAGGGCGATCTTTACACTCGGGCAGGAAAACGGGACTGTTGACAGCTACGCGGAGACGCTCGGCACCATTGCTGATCTCTTTGATGATCCCGAACTTGAAGTCGCTGAAACCCTTGTCAATCCTCTGTATCCGCTTGAGGCCAGACATAAAGTTATGACCGCGATTGCGGAGGCCGCCGGTGCCGACGCCCTGACGACCGCCTTTCTTAATCTGCTGGTGGAGCGGAAACGGATTGATGTTCTGCGGGAAGTCGCGGATCAGATTCGAGAGCTGCTTGACCTTGAAAAGAATATCAGTCACGGTCGTGTCACATCGGCAATGGAGCTTGATGAAGTGCTGCTCGGCAAGATTCAGGCAAAGCTGGAAGAAATTACAGGTCACAAGGTAATTCTTGAAACACAGGTTGATCCCTCAATTATCGGCGGCATGATAGCTAGAGTCGGAGATCTGGTGTTGGACGGAAGTATTAGAACACAACTTAATGGATTAAAAGAATCTATCAAGGGGAGAGAATAGTCAGATGCAGATCAAAGCCTCAGAAATCAGTCGGATCATAAAGGATCAGATCGCCGGTTATGCCAGCGATATCGATCTGAAAGAAACCGGAACAGTCCTTTCGGTCGGTGACGGTATTGCCCGTGTGTACGGTGTTGAAAACTGTCAGGCCATGGAGCTGCTTGAGTTCCCGGGCGGCATTATGGGACTCGCTCTGAACCTGGAGGAGGACAATGTCGGTGTTGCGGTCATGGGTAATGTCCGTCATATTAAGGAAGGTGATATTGTCAAGCGAACCGGAAAGATCGCCGAGGTTCCTGTCGGTCCGGAACTGGAAGGGCGGGTTGTTGACGGTATCGGGCTGCCCATTGACGGTAAAGGACCGATTGAGGCAAAAGAAACCCGGAAGATGGAAGTGCTGGCTCCCGGCGTTATCGCCCGTAAGGGTGTGCATGAGCCCTGCTACACCGGTTATAAGGCTGTTGATGCTATGACTCCGGTGGGTCGCGGTCAGCGTGAGCTGGTGATCGGTGACCGTCAGATCGGTAAGACGGCCCTTTGTGTGGATGCGATCATCGCCCAAAAAGACAGCGGCATACATTGTGTGTACGTCGCCACGGGACAGAAAAAGTCCACTGTTGCTCTGGTGGTCGAGGCCCTGCGGAAAAACGGTGCTATGGAATACACCACCGTGGTTGCGGCCTGTGCCTCTGATCCTGCTCCGATGCAGTATGTTTCTGCGATGGTCGGCTGCGCAATGGCCGAGTACTGGCGCGACAGCGGTCAGCATTCTCTTATTATATATGATGATCTTTCCAAGCAGGCGGTCGCCTATCGTGAGCTGTCTCTGTTGCTCCGTCGTCCGCCGGGACGCGAGGCCTATCCGGGTGATATCTTCTTCAACCACTCCCGTCTGCTGGAACGGGCCGCCAAGGTCAGCGATGATCTCGGTGCCGGTTCCATGACCGCCCTGCCCATCATTGAAACCCAGGCCGGTGACGTTTCCGCCTTTATCCCGACCAATGTTATTTCCATTACCGACGGTCAGGTTTTTCTGGAGCCGAGCCTGTTCTTTGCCGGTGTTCGTCCGGCTATCAACGTCGGTATTTCGGTTTCCCGAGTCGGCGGTGCGGCCCAGGTCAAGGCGATGAAACAGGTCGCGGGTACCCTGCGTCTTGACTTGGCCCAGTACCGTGAGCTGGCCGCCTTTGCCGGTTTCGGTTCCGATCTGGACGCAGCCACCCAGGCCCAGCTGACCCGAGGTGAGCGTCTGGTTGAGATCCTCAAGCAACCCCAGTACCAGCCCCTGTCCATGGAAAAACAGGTGACGATTATCTTTGCCGGTACCAAAGGGTTTCTTGATAAGTTTCCTGTCGATACTCTTGCTGATTACGAGCAGGAAATGTACAGCTATATCGAGACCAATGAGCCGTCGATCTTTACAGAGCTGCAGGAAAAACAAGAGATTTCAAGCGAGCTGGATGAAAAAATGAGAAAAACGCTGACTGCTTTCGGTGAGGCGTTTAAAGCGACTAAAGGTCTGAACTAAAGGTCTCAACAAAAGGCCTGCACGAAGCTCGAAGCTCGAATAGCAAGGAACTGATCACATGCCTGGATTAAAGGATGTCAAAAATAAAATAGAAGGCGTCTCAAAGACTTCGCAGATTACCAAGGCCATGAATATGGTTGCCTCTGCGAAACTGCGCGGTGCCCAGGAGAGAATGGTGACCTTCCGGCCCTATGCGGAAAAATTCGCCGAGGCCATGAAGGATCTGTCCGGCGGCATGAGCGGCAACCAGCCGCTCATGGAAGTCCGCGAGGTGCAGACTGTTGAACTTATTGTCGTCACCTCCGACCGAGGGCTTTGCGGAAGTTTTAATGCCCATATTGTCTCCAAAACACAGCAGCTCATAGATCAATTCGAGGCGGAGGGAAAAAAGGTCAGCCTGATCACGGTGGGCAATAAGGCTGCTCAGGCCTTTAGGCGATCCGGGAAGATTCGTGAATCGTACGGGGATATCATGAGCACCTTTCAGATGTACCATGCCCGTGACATATCCCGGAGCGCCACCCTGAATTTCCTCTCAGGAGAAGTTGATGAGGTGCGGGTCGTGTATGCGCACTTTCTTTCTATGGCCAAACAGCGACCGACCGAGGAAACACTGTTGCCCATTAAACCTCTTGAGCAGGGGGAAGGGGAAAAGACCGGCACTGCTGTGGAGTATATCTATGAGCCTGATCCTGAACAGATTATGGAGGCCATTCTCCCGCTGTATCTGGATGTACAGGTCTACCATGCTATGATTGAGGTTGCGGCCGGTGAGCATGCGGCCCGAATGGCGGCTATGGATAATGCAACCAATGCATGCGGGGATATTATTAAAGAGTTGACGCAACTGTACAATAAGGCTCGCCAGGCGGCCATTACCGGCGATCTTATGGATATCGTCGGTGGTGCTGAGGCGCTGAAGGGCTGATACGAAATACAAAATTTTTGGATATCGCAAAATTGTTTCCAGGAGGCCATTTCAATGGGTGAATCGCGAGTTGGGAAAATTATTCAGGTCATCGGACCTGTTGTTGATGTTGAGTTTAAGGCGGGTGATCTGCCGGAGATCATGAGTGCGCTGTTTGTCACCAATCCGGGCATTGATGATACTGAGGAAAATCTGGTTATCGAGGTTGCCCTGCATCTCGGTGATAATGTGGTGCGTTGTATCGCTATGGATCAGACCGACGGTCTGGTGCGCGGTATGGCCTGCCGTGATTCGGGAGAGCCGATCACTATTCCGGTGGGTGCCCCGGCTCTCGGTCGGATTATGAATGTGGTCGGTCGTCCGGTGGACGGGCTGGGGGAAATTGACGCCTCCAAGACCATGCCGATCCATCGTCCTGCGCCGCTGTTTACCGAGCAGGACACTGAGGTCAACGTGCTGGAGACCGGTATCAAGGTAATCGACCTGCTGGTTCCCTTCCCCCGCGGCGGTAAGATGGGACTGTTCGGCGGTGCCGGTTGCGGTAAGACCGTTATCATGATGGAGATGGTCAACAACATCGCTATGCAGCACGGCGGTATTTCCGTGTTTTGCGGTGTGGGCGAGCGGACCCGTGAGGGCAACGATCTGTACATGGAGATGAAAGAGTCCGGCGTTCTGCCCAAGGCTGCTCTGGTGTACGGTCAGATGACAGAGCCTCCGGGAGCACGTGCTCGTGTTGCGTTGACCGGTTTGACCGCTGCCGAGTACTTCCGTGATGAGGAAGGTCAGGACGTGCTCTTCTTTGTCGACAACATCTTCCGTTTTACCCAGGCCGGTGCCGAGGTATCTGCGCTGCTCGGACGTATTCCTTCAGCGGTTGGTTATCAGCCGACCTTGGCCACCGATCTCGGTGCCCTGCAGGAGCGCATCACTTCCACCACCAAGGGATCTATTACCGCTGTGCAGTGCGTGTACGTGCCTGCGGATGACCTGACTGACCCGGCCCCGGCAACTACTTTTGCCCATCTTGACGGTACGGTTGTTCTTTCCCGTCAGATTGCCGAGCTGGGTATCTACCCGGCGGTTGATCCTCTGGACTCCACCTCCCGTATTCTTGACCCGAACGTGGTCGGTGAAGAGCATTATCTGACGGCTCGCGGTGTGCAGGTTTCCTTGCAGAGGTATAAAGGGCTGCAGGATATTATCGCCATTCTCGGTATGGATGAGCTTTCCGAGGAAGATCAGCTGCTGGTTGGTCGTGCTCGTAAGATCCAACGCTTCCTGTCCCAGCCCTTCCATGTTGCCGAGGTCTTCACCGGTATGGATGGTAAGTACGTAAAGGTTGAGGATACCGTGCGCGGCTTTAAAGAAATTCTGGATGGCAAGCACGATGATCTTCCCGAGAATGCGTTCTATATGGTCGGCACCATTGAGGAGGCCATTGCAAAAGCCGAGGCGGAAAAGGACAAGGACAAGGCCAAAGCCTAATTCGTTCAAGCGAACCTGAGGTAGAAAACAATGGCACAGATTCATCTTGAAGTAGTAACTCCCACCGGACCGGTTGTCAGCGAGGATGTGGACATCGTCACCGCACCCGGTGTCGAGGGCGAGTTTGGTGTGCTGGCAAATCATGCTCCGTTTTTGAGCGCGATTAAAACAGGTACCTTGGTCTTTAAGCAGGATAAGCGGGAAAAATTCCTGATGGTCAGCGGCGGCTTTGCCGAGGTGTCGAATAATAAAGCCACCTTTTTGGTGGAAACTGCCGAGTTCGGGCACGAGATTGACGTGGACCGCGCCCTGC
>MTKS01000124.1 GCA_004028495.1 Candidatus Electrothrix marina | reverse complement strand
AATTTAAAATTGCTGCCCTTTATACAATTCATAGCAAGGTAAAAAAAATTACCTTGATATATTTACTCACCCTACAGGATTATCCACTTTGGTTCTGAACGTAGTGAAAGGGAGGGAAAGGCGACAAAAAGGTATTGGAGGAGCAGGTGGAATACGCAAAAGAAAACCCCGAATTCCTCGTCAGGAATCGGGGTTATATTATAAACCGGACTTCACCGGATTGTTTTGTGGTGGCGATGCAGGGACTTGAACCCCGGACACCACGGATATGAGCCGTGCGCTCTAACCAGCTGAGCTACATCGCCGAACATGCAAAAAACACACATCGTTTCAGGGAGGATATAATTCCCTATTTTAAACTCTTTGTCAAACAAAAAATTACATACTCGACAAAAAAATGCTACATAATGCAATGCGGCATTACCCTGAAGGATAATGCCGCTGAATCTGTAAACCTTCTACAGGCTGACCGAACAGAGGTCGGATAGATCGGACAGGAAGATCGTTACATCATTCCGCCCATTCCGCCCATTCCGCCCATTCCGCCCATTCCACCAGGCATACCGCCGCCCATAGCAGCACCGGCATCATCCTTTTCCGGCTCATCAGCAATCATGCACTCGGTGGTCAGCAGCATACCGGATACAGAAGCGGCATTCTGCAGAGCTGTGCGGGTCACCTTGGTCGGATCAATAACACCGGCAGCGATCAGATCGCCGTACTCTTCAATGGCAGCGTTGAAACCGAAAGCACCTTCCAGACCTTTGACCTTCTCCACGATCACAGAGCCTTCACAACCGCAGTTAGAAGCGATCTGACGAACCGGCTCTTCGAGAGCGCGTCTGATGATCTGACGACCGAGATCCTGCTCACCTTCAAGCTTCATTGCGTCAAGAGCCTTGATGCAGCGCAGGAAGGCCACACCACCACCAGGAACAACGCCCTCTTCAACAGCAGCGCGAGTAGCGTTGAGTGCATCCTCAACACGGGCTTTTTTCTCTTTCATCTCAATCTCGGTGGCAGCACCGACATTGATGACAGCAACACCGCCAATCAGCTTAGCCAGACGCTCCTGGAGCTTCTCACGATCATAGTCTGAGGAAGAATCCTCAGCCTGGGTACGGATCTGTTTAACCCGTGCAGCCAATTTTTCTTTATCACCAGCACCGTCAATAACGGTGGTGTTGTCTTTATCAACAACAATACGCTTGGCGGTTCCGAGATCGTTAACTGTGATGTTCTCCAGCTTGATACCCAGATCTTCGGTGATAACCTGTCCACCAGTGAGGATGGCGATATCTTCCAGCATAGCCTTACGACGATCACCAAAACCCGGAGCCTTAACAGCAGCGATGTTCAGGGTACCGCGCAGCTTGTTGACAACCAGAGTAGCCAGTGCTTCGCCATCAACATCTTCTGCAATGATGAACAGCGGCTTGCCCATTTTGGCAACAGCCTCAAGGATAGGCAGCAGGTCCTTCATGTTGGAGATCTTTTTCTCGTTGATCAGGATCAACGGATCTTCCATGTTTACTTCCATGCGATCCGGATCGGTCACAAAGTACGGAGAAAGGTAGCCGCGATCAAACTGCATACCCTCAACAACGTCCAAAGAGGTCTCCATGGATTTTGCCTCTTCCACGGTGATAACGCCTTCCTTACCCACTTTGTCCATAGCCTCGGCAATGATGCTGCCGATGGTGGTATCGTTGTTGGCAGAGATGGTACCTACCTGAGCAATCTCACTCTGCTCTTTGGTGGGCTGAGAAATCTTGGCCAGCTCAGCAACAACCGTGGCAACAGATGCGTCGATACCGCGCTTGATCTCCATAGGATTGGAGCCGGCAGCAACCATCTTAGCGCCTTCACGGTAAATAGCCTGGGCCAGAACAGTTGCAGTAGTGGTTCCGTCACCGGCAACATCAGAGGTCTTAGAAGCAACCTCTTTGACCATCTGAGCACCCATGTTCTTGAACTTATCTTTGATATCAATCTCTTTGGCAACCGTTACACCGTCTTTGGTGATAACCGGTGCGCCGAAAGATTTTTCAATCAGAACATTACGTCCTTTAGGTCCGAGGGTAACCTTTACTGCATCGGCCAGACAATTTACGCCAGCAAGCATGGCCTCGCGGGCTTTGCCGCTGTAATATAATTCTTTGGACATTGTACTCTAACTCCTTAAATATCTTTTAACGTCTGAAAAAACAGGTTGGCATCGAGAAAAAACTTATGCTGCTGCGATAACACCGAGGATATCGTCTTCCCGCATGATGAGGTAGTCCTGACCGTCAAATTTTACATCCGTGCCGCCATACTTGGAAAACAGCACCCGGTCACCCGCCTTAACGTCCAGAGCTGCACGCTGACCGGCATCGTTCATCTTGCCGGGGCCAACAGCAACGATCTCTCCTTCAGCCGGTTTCTCTTTCGCAGAATCAGGAATGATGATACCGCCTGCTGTTTGTGTCTCTTCCGCCAGTCGCTTAACCAGAATACGGTCATTCAGTGGACGAATGTTCATGGATAAATCCTCCTCTAACTTGATTGATTGTTTTATTTCATATCAAAGCCGGACGACGCTGATGTATTCTGTCCGGCTTCATGTGGTTTCAGAAACAGAAGCCGTGTCGATTCGGCTTCTGTCATTTTGATGCGAGAAACAATAGGGACGGATTTTGAAAAATCAAGGGACAAAGAAAAAAAAAATTGCGCCTCAATTGTTTGAAATAAAAAAAGAAGAAAAAAAAGAGGCTTATTTAACCCGAACAATCCAGTCATGCGGGGCCGGGGCTGCCCCGCGCTGCACCTGCTGAATCCCGTCAAAAAAATGTTGAGCAAGCGGGCCGGTTTTGCCGTTATTGATCATGATGGTATTCCCCTTGTATCCGAACTCGCCAATGGGTGAAATCACCGCTGCCGTTCCTGAACCGAATGCCTCGGTCAGCGAGCCGTCCTCAGCAGCAGCTATGACCTCATCAATGGTAATCCGGCGTTCAGCGGCGGGGATACCCCAATCCGCTGCCAGCTGCAACACCGTGTCGCGAGTAATTCCGGGCAGAATGGTACCGCCCAAAGGCGGGGTGACCAGTTCATTGTTAATAACAAAAAAGATATTCGAGGTTCCTACTTCTTCTATGTAGTTACGCTCAACCGCATCCAACCATAAGACTTGGGTGTATCCCTTCTTTTGGGATGTGGTATGGGCTTTGATGGAGGCGGCATAATTGCCTCCGGTCTTGACATTGCCCACTCCTCCCTGAACAGCCCGGACGTATTCGTCTTCAACATAGATTTTGGTCGGGCTGAATCCTTCCGCGTAATAGGCGCCGACCGGGCAGCAAATAACAAAAAACAGATACTCATTGGCAGGACGAACGCCCAAAGCCGCTTCACTGGCTATCATGGCGGGCCGGATGTACAGAGAAGCTCCTTCGGTTCGGGGTATCCAGTCGCGATCCAGATAAATCAGGCCCTTCATGGCTTGCAGCACCTTGTCCGCCGGGATACGGGGCATGCACATGCGCACCGCAGAATCATTGAAGCGGTTGAGGTTATCCATAGGCCGGAACAGAAGCACAGAATCGTCTGCCCCTCGGTAGGCCTTGAGCCCCTCAAAGATCTCCTGACTGTAATGCAGGACCATTGCGGCGGGATCAAGGCTGAAGTTGCCGTAAGGCCTGATTTCCGCATCATGCCAGCCATGCTCCTTGTCCCAGCGCATGGTGAGCATGTGATCGGTAAAATGTTTGCCGAATCCTAATTGATTCTGATCCGGCTTTTCCTTCAGATTCTCCGCTTTGTGCAGAGTGACATCAAGTTCGTTTTTCAGCATTTTTCTTTCCTTGTATGGGCAGCGGAAACTCCCCCGTCAAAACCAATCTTCAATCCGCAAATTTTCAACCCTCGAAAATTCTTTCGTATTATTTGTTACTAGAACGCAATTGGCACATAAGGCAGTGCCAGCAATTAATGTATCATACGGCCCTATGGGAGTGCCCGCCTTTTCTAGTTTTGCCCGAATAATTGCTGCGGTTTTGGCCTCTTTATATGTAAAAGGAATTGTGCTGACAACCGAAGTTAATGAACTCAACTGTTGTTGTCTTTTTTCAGGACGGTCTGATTTGGCAATACCCACTTCCAATTCAAACAAGACAAGGGAAGGGACAGCGATTTCTTTTGGCGACCTAGACAAGAGATTTTCAGCAACCCGGCCCATGCCCTTAAAGAAATAAATCAGCGTATTGGTATCGAGCAAGTACATGGCTACAGCTTTTCCCTGGGAGAATCCTTACCATTACTGGAGCGTAGCTCTTCAACAGAAGGAAAACTTTCTTTCCAGCTACCTACCAGTTCAACAACATGTTGGGGCCACTCGGTCCTAACATGCTTTTTGATCATGTCAGCAACTAATCTGCTTACAGATAGCTGGCTCGATTTGGCAGCTTTTTTCAGCTTATCTTCAGTTTCGTTATCCAGATATATTGTTACCTGTCCCATAATGATCCTCCGTAGCTTCAGAATAAAATATAATTGGAAGTATAATTGTAAACCTCGGTAATGTCAATAGGGGGACTGATCTTTTGCCCTATCCCTCAATCCAGCTCCCAACCTTCCGCTCATACGACCTTCCACCCTTATTCATGATACCTGTGATATACATATTGCGTTTTTTTCTTTTTCTGTCTTGACGACACCACTTTTCGTAATTATTTATTCATCCATAAAGGAAAGTGAGAATTTCCATGCTACAAAAAATAAATATCGCATAGAAGCGATGTACATTAAAAATAAGATGTTAATTCTTATTAAAAAAAAAGAAACAAGATCTATTGACATAAAAAAGATTCGAACTTACCATTTCACCAGACAAATGAGTATATCATCTATACAAGATGATCAACAAAGAAAAAGGCAATATTTTATTCTTCAAAAGACAAAAACAAGGAGGGTATTATGAACGTCAGCATTTGGGATCCTTTTCGTGAGATGGAAGCATTGTTGAATACCTACACCATGCCCGCAAGAAGGAAAGCGACAGCGGAAGACAACGGGGCTCTTGAAACAGGAGACTGGGCACCTGTAGTTGAAATCCTTGAAACAGACAACGAGTTTGTTTTAAAAGTCGAACTTCCGGGTGTAGAAAAAAATGATGTACAGGTGGCTATTGACAACCGTATCCTAACTGTTAAAGGAGAGAAGAAAAACGACAATAAGGGCAAGAAAATCCACAGAACCGAATGCAGATACGGTTCTTTTGTCAGACACTTCACCCTGCCACAGGATGTGGATGTAGACAAAGTGGAAGCGACCTGCAAAAACGGAGTGCTCAGCCTGACATTGACCAAAATGGAGCAGGCAAAACCGAAGCAGATTGAAGTAAAAGTTCACTAAAAATTCTTACACCGTGCAAGCGCACAGGAGGAATATGTAACGGATTTCATCTGATGGAATCCGTTACATCTCATATTAATTTTCATTTTTTGGCTCTTCGCAGATTAGTGGGGAGAACCAGTCACCCCACATAACCAGAATAGACATTTCAGATTTATCCTGTTAAGATTTACGGAAAAAACTTAAAGAGGTCTTTCCGTGAAACTGCTTTCTCTTGCTTAT
>MTKS01000123.1 GCA_004028495.1 Candidatus Electrothrix marina | reverse complement strand
ATAATGCTATGTTGCCGTTTCATTTTTGCCAAGGGCATCTTGCTGTCCGGGAACGCAAGCACTATCTTTTTTCCAGCAATTCATTCAGTTGCATTGCTGGAGATTTTAATATCTCCATATCTTCAGGCACAGGAAGAGCATCAAATAAACCGCAGTTATTATTTGTTTGTATTAAAATAGATTTCTTTGATTTTTTTGCCTTCATAGCTTTGGCAAGAGAAGAAGCTGCATCATTTACAGACTCATTATTTCTTTGCACCCTGACCAATATTGGAGCACCTTCATATTGCTCTACTAAAATAGCGTCTATACCTTTATTCCTATGCACCGGATTGAACGCTATACCGCTTAACAGGCTTAATGCTGCTTTATCTACATTAACATAGGATTCCCTGCCATTTTTGAGTACATTCGATTCAGTCTTAACGGGGTTCGATATGTGACTCTTTGACAATTCAACGGCTTCTGTTGATTTGTCTATTCCAATATAATTTCTCCCGAGCCTACTGGCAGCAACACAGGTGGTTCCGCTCCCACAAAAAGGATCAAGTACAGTATCCCCTTTACTGGTCACAAGCTGCACTATTCTCTCTAATAGAATCAAAGGCTTTTGTGTAGGGTATCCGACCCGCTCCTTTGCTTTTGGATTTAAGTATGGAATATCCCATACATCACTAAGCGGAACTCCTTTTTTCTTATCCCCATGCTTAAAGCTTCCATCGTTATCTTTAGCATAAACTGATTTATTATGTTCATCACGGGTTCTCAGCTGAAGTATTTGATCTAGGGCGTCTAAAAACGGGCTTTTTGGCTCATTTTTCTTGGCCTAAATTGTGGCCTGGCTTTTTTACTACTCTTCAAGAGGCTAGACCTAGTTTCCTTCTGGACTTGCTGCGCAAAGCGTGGGCTAAAAAGTGGTCAAAAAACTTGACTAACTTAATTAGTACAACAACTTAAGTGAAACATAATGGGCCCCATTTTTGATCAAAAAGTCAAGCAGATTTTATTGACAAAGCTAGAGTTCTCTAAGATTGAAGCTGAATATGGTCGTCCAACCGAATCGCCTGATGTCCAAAAGGTGGGCAAAAAAATATTGGCTTTTTAGACGGCCTACATTGAGGCAGCTTCTTCCAAAAAAGATCCTGCATATTTATACAGAAACCGGCCCGTATTTTGGTATTCGTCAATGAGAAATCCTTCTTCATATGAAATCCCAAGTACTCTGTAGATGAGATAATGAGAATTATCATCTTTCTTCATCTCCTCTTTTCTGGAAACAATCTTCTGATCCAAATTGGAAGCATATTCGTCAGCCAATGCATTGATTTTTGACCTTAGTAGATTCAAGCAATTCCCGTCTTTTATTGCTTGGTCAATAATAGCTCTGTCATGGTCATATACAGCTTGAATGAGTTCTATTTTTTTCTTATTCTTTATTTCAATTCCAATCCTTTCACAATACTCATCTAATTCTTTTTTCTTCAGTTTTTCTAGTTTCATATAATTCCTTTGCGGGTTAGCACAACTCACTTTTCCTCAGAAGCTCAGCAATCCCCTCCGGCGGCAGCGGCTTACTGAAATAATATCCCTGTATCTCTTCACATCCCATCTTCCTGAGAAGCTCCATCTGTCCCTTAGTCTCAACCCCCTCGGCAATGACCTTCAGATTCAGGTTCTTCGCCATTGACAGAATAGAACCAACTATAGCCCCATCATTATTATCACGGACAATATCAGTAATAAAAGCCTGATCAATCTTCAAGGTATTGACTGGAAAGCTTTTCAAATAGGCAAGCGAAGAGTAACCGGTGCCGAAATCATCAATGGCTATCCGCACACCCATCCCCCTGATGTCTTTAAGTAATTGCGCAGCTACATCAGGATATTCCATCAAAACACTTTCCGTGATCTCCAACTCCAACGCCTCCGGCTCCATTTTATTTTCATCAAGGGCTTCAATAACAAGGCGCAGCAGCTGTTTATCCTGAAATTGTTTGGAAGAGAGATTAACTGCCATAGGCAATACCCCCAGCCCCTGCTCCCGCCAGACCTTGACCTGACGACAGGCCTCCCTGAGGCCCCACTCTCCGAGAGCAAGAATAAGGCTGCTTTCCTCGGCAACCGGAATAAATTCAGCCGGAGAAATAATTCCTTTTGTCGGGTGGCGCCAGCGCATCAAGGCCTCGACCCCGGCTATACGCCCTGTGGAGAGAGTACACTTTGGTTGGTAGAAGAGGATGAATTCTTCCCGTTCCAAAGCATGGCGCAACTCCCTTTCCACCGTCACCCGATGCTGCAAATTTTCATTCATATGAGCACGAAAATACTGGTAATTCCCCTGCCCCCTCTTTTGAGCATAGTTCATTGCCGTATTGGCATTCCTGACCAGATGTTCCGCATCCTCTCCATCCTCAGGATAAACGCTGATACCTATACAGGCATCAATAAAGACCTCCTCGCCCGCAAGATGGAAGGGTTGCTGGAGAACATGGAGCAAATGACGAGCCAGATGGCCGATAGATTCTTTCAACTTGATCTCGGACAGAAGAACCATGAACTCATCGCCGTATAATCTGGAGACAGTATCAGTTTCCCGGACACAGCTGCGAATCCTCTTGGAGACCTGGATCAGCAGTTCATCACCGGCCTTATAGCCAAGGGTATCATTGATATCCTTAAAGCGATGCAAATCAATACAGAGGAGCACCAATGGTTCATCATGAAACTGACTGTTCTGTACGGCCTGAACAAGAAGTTCCTCAAAAAGGGTCCGGTTGGGCAGGTTGGTCAGAGAATCGTAAAAAAGCAGTTTTTTCAGCTGCCGTTCCACCCTTCTCTTCTCTGTAATATCCGTAAAGATACCGATATAATTTATCGTCTCGCCAGTGTTATCGTATATTGCATTGATGGTCAGCCATTTTTGATACACCTCGCCGTTCTTGCGCCGGTCCCAGATTTCGCCTGACCACTTCCCCGTCTCCAGCAGTTCTTTCCACATCGCCTTGTAAAAGGCCTGATCATGATGGCCTGACTTACAGATCCTTGGATTCTCACCAATGATCTCCCTTGGCTCATAACCGGTAATACGGGTATAAGCCTTGTTAATATCTATGATCGTGGCATAGGCATCGGTAACAACAATAGCTTCTTCAGCACGTTCCAGTATTTTCTGGTCGAGTTGCAGTTGATATTCCAGGTCTTTTCGATCTGTACTATCGGTTCGGATATAGCCGCCGCCGCAGTTCTCCTGCCCGAAATCTGTCAAGGGAAAACGGGATGTCGACAGTACCCTTTTCTCCTTGTTTATGCAGAGCGTTTCCTCATATTCTTCTTCCGCTTCATTATGTTGAGCCCGTGGCGGGATGTCCAGAATATCCTCTTCCGCTCTGCCGATGATATCTTTCTGTTCCAGCCCGAAATATTTTTCAAAACGTCTGTTTGTCAGGACGAATCGTCCGCCTGCATCTTTCAGGGCAATAAGAGCGGGAGAGTGCGCAAGAATATCTGCGAGTTTCTTTTTCGTTGTCTCAAGCTCCTCACGGTTCCCCCGGAGTTTTTTTACTTCATCACGGCAGAAACTCAGCAAAAAAAAGCTGCACAGCAGGTAGGCGAAAAAAAGCAACAGGTGTCGGAACCACCAGAGAAGATCCCAACCGGAGGAAAAAAGCGAAAGGAAAGAGGCCAGGGCAAAAAGGAAGCTCCCGTTTGCCGGAAGCCGGTTCTCTCCAGAAGCATCCCCTTGGCGAGTGCGGAGAAAAACCAGCCATGCAACAAAAAAGCCGATACCGCCGACAAAAGCAAGAGGTCGGGCAATTGAGCGCAGACTGCTGCTCATTTCCTGCGCAGGGACGGTACCGAAAAAGAACAGCAGAAGTATCCCGACAACAAGACAGATGCACCCGATCAGCCACGGAAGGAATTTTAACAGCCCTCGGGACAGCATTCCTGTCGGCAGGCCAGTCAGGGCCAAGGTCACGCCTCCGATGAACAGAGCCGGAACATGCAGATGGGGAGGGGGAAAGGAGAAGACCGCATATCCTCTATAAAATCCATCGAGTCCATCAAGGATCCCCATACCCAGCAACGCGGAAGCAAGCAGAATAAAACGATGATCAGAGCCTTCTTCATCTTCATTCCGGATCAGCATCCAAAATAAGGCAGAAAAGAGGGCTGCAAAGGCTCCACCGGCAAGGAGGAAAATATGCAGAGATGCATGGAGCCGGTGCCCGTCGCCCGAATCCGGCAGAAAAAAGGCAACAGCAAAGAGAAGGAGAACAATGACCGGGCCCTCTGCTGCTTGAACACCCCTTCCCCACAGCCTGTCTGATTGCCCTGCCGAAACGCTGCTCATCCCGTATTCTTTCGCAGAATACGCTTATCACCGACCCGGATGGTCAGTTTGATTTTGTCAAAGTATTCCAATAAAGGGATGGAGTATTTGCGAGTCAGGCCGGTGAGGTCTTTAAAGCCGGGAGCATCAATCTCCCCTTCCCTGCCCAGACAGTCCTGCAGGGTATCAGCCAGCCGATTAAGTTCCTCGGCATGGAAGAACAAGGCCTCATTGATTTTGATCAAGGTGCCGTTCTGCAAGAGCAGATCAATGACCTGACGAATCTGCTTTTCTGGGAATTCCGCAAACAAGGCCAACACGTCCTTCAGATTAGGCGGACGTAAACCGGCGTTCTTGTACAGCCTGCCGATTTTCTCCTGCATTTCCTGTTCGTCTACCTGCAGGGTCACCTCATGACTGCTCAGACGAACCTCCGCCCCTTCCTGAACAATGAGGCCGTTCTTGGCAAGGGTGGTCATCAGATACTGAAACAGCTTCTGGTCCACCGGCGGCCTAAGTCGGGAGCGTATTTCTTCCCGTGCCAAACCTGTCTTCAGCGGGTTTTCCTTATGATATTGCTCCAACAAACCAAGCACGGATTGATTAAGCTGTTCGATAACCTGTGCGGCAACCAAACGTTGACTTTCCGATTCCACCACCAGTACTTTTTTCGAGGAAACAGGTACCTGAAGCTTCTTTTTCAGTTTTTTGCCGAATACTCCCAACCGGGTGGAAAGCTGATCCGCTGTAATACCCTGTCTTCCGCTTTCTTCAAGAAAGAGGAGCATCTTTGCAATAATGCCGGCCCCGTCGGCCCCATCGTTACCTGCCTTATAAATGGAAAAAACAGTATGATTACGTTCTCTATCGCGGTCCGTGGTGCGTTTTCTCTTTGGCGGCGCATTATTGAGAATCACCCCGCCGCCCAAGGTGGCAACCGGTGAATAACTGCGCAGGACAAAACGATCCCCCGGCCAGACCGCCACAGGTTCCTGGATAATGAGCTGGATATCGGCATTTTCTCCCGGCTCCACCGTATCCTTTTCCATCAGCACCACACGGGCGAGGATTTCCCGAGTCCCCACATGCAGGCGCACCTGCGTCCTGTTCTTCAACTTTCGCGAATTATTGGCCAGAAAGTGAAAATCAGCATCCAGCAGGGTCGAGGATTGCATGGTGCCGGGGGTGGCTGCAAGATCGCCCCGATTGATCTGCTCCTTTTCAATACCTTGCAGATTGATGGCCGTACGATGCCCTGCCTCGACAACCTCCTGCTCTTTGCCGTGCACCTGAATTCCCCGGATCTTGGCGGTCAGCCCGCCCGGGTAAAACATC
>MTKS01000122.1 GCA_004028495.1 Candidatus Electrothrix marina | reverse complement strand
GCAGGCGACATATTCCAGGGAACCCCGTCAATCAACTCCCAGTGTTCCTCTTCCGGCCAGCCGAGATAATCCTTATAGGTAAAAACAGAGGGGCCGGTTATTGCAGGTTGTGCCATGTGAAACCTCCTTACATCATAGTGACAAAGGAAAGGGAGAATTGCCTGAGGAGAACTGGGAAGCTGCGCTACGCAGCGTTCTTTTTTTGCAGATTCACCTCTGCCTCTGAGGCCCGAACATACATGGGAGCAATGGTTGCCGGATCCTGGGTTTCCCCACAGATGAGCTGCTCAGCAGCCAGGAACCCAATTCGCACCGCACTCGGGCTGCTCAAGGCAGGAGGAATGAGTTGCAGGCCTTCTTTTTCTGCAAAGAGATCATGATATTCGTTCAGGCCTGGTCCGGCAAGAAGTGCGGGGCCTTTAATCCGCTCAAGCAGTCTTTCTGGACGAATGGCCTCAACCGGGCTGCACTGCTCGGGCAGACCAGAGGGGCCTGTCCGGTAGCAAGCTGCGTAGACCTCCTGTTTCCGGGCATCAAGGAGACACCAGAGCGGACGATCAATGACCGGGCAGGAAAGGGCGATGGCATCCAGAGTCTGCACACCGATAAGCGGTTTTTGGGCGGCAAAGACAATGCCTTTGGCCGCAGCCATGCCGATCCGCAATCCCGTGAATGAGCCAGGACCGAGACTGATGGCGACCCCGTCCAGCTCCTCCCAGCTCACCCCTGCTGCCTGCATAGCCCAATCCACAGAACCGAGGAGGCGTCGAGAATGGGTGACCTCCGGTTGAGCTGTGGCCTCGGCAAGGAGCTTGCCGTTATTCATGCCGCCCTTGGTCAGGGCTACACTGCCGCAGCCGGTAGCGGTTTCAATGGAAAGTATAATGGGACTGTCAGCCACTGTGTTTACTCGGTATCATGGGATAATATCATGGACTAAAAAAGCACGGTTCAAGCCGCCAGCCATTGCCGAACAAGTCGAGCAATGTCATTGTAAAAGACAAAGATCATCAAGGAACCGAGCAGGGCAATACCTACTTTTTGAGCCCAGATCACGGCCTGATCGCTGAGCGGTTTTCCACGAACCGCCTCAATGCCGAGAAAGACGAGATGCCCACCGTCCAGCACCGGAATAGGGAGAAGGTTGAGTATTCCTAAGTTAATAGAAAGTAAGCCGGTAAAATGGAGCAATTGCATCAGGCCTGCTTCCCATTGCTGGCCGGCGAGCTCCGCAATGCGGATGGGTCCGCCGAGCTCAGATGCGGGAACGACCTGCTGAATAATTTTGACGATTCCCAGCAGGGTCAAGACGATGAGGTTCCAGGTCTGAAGAAAGGCGTACTTGATCGCTTCAACCGGGGAGGTATTTTTGTACTCCAGCTGTTCCGAGCGACTGATTCCCAAAAGATAGCGTTCACCAACCTCTTCGCCAAAGAGATTTTTTACCTTATCCATAGCCGGTGTTGCCGCGATGGTCATTGTTTCCTGCTTTCGCTGAACAACGATTTGGACTTCCTTGCCTCCTGAATCCCTGATCGAATCAGAAACCTGGGTCCATGTGCTGATATCTTGACCATCAATGGACAGGATGAGATCACCATCTTTCAAACCCGCTTTTTCCGCTACCGAGCCTGGGGAAACTTTACCGATAAGGCCTGATTCAATAAAATCCGGCAGACCGACAAAGTTAAACATAAGCCAAAAAAGAAACACGGCAAAAAACAGATTAAAGAGAGGCCCAGCAACAACAATACCGAAACGTTGCCACACGGTTTTATGGGTAAAAGAAACAGCCTGCTCTTCTTCGCTGATCTCTTCATCGGGCTGTTCACCGAACATCTTTACATAACCACCTAGAGGAAAGGCGGAAATGAGGTATTCGGTGTCGCCCCATTTCTTGCCGATCAGCTTATTGCCGAAGCCAAGGGAGAATTTCAGCACCCGGACCCCGAAGAGTTTGGCAAGGAGAAAATGCCCGAGTTCATGAACAAAAATCAGAACGCCGAGGACAAGAATAAAGGATAGTAATGAATTCATATTTGATGAGATGGTTATTGCGGATTTTTGAGAATTTCCGGAGAAAATACCCTGCTGTTTGCAGCCTGCATGAGCAATTCCGAGCAATTACTCATTACTTCAATGTGCTCTTCTGGCCCGGAGGTCGGATCGGTCATTCCTCATGAGCTGCTCGGGAAAAAGGATTACGGACAGATTATAGGCAGAAATGCCGATAAAAGTCATTCTAAAATTTCAATACATTTTTCCGGGCAAAAAGCCGCTGCCTGCCGAACAGCGTCGGTAATTTGGGGAGAGACGCTCACTAAGGCCGCCTTTTCAGTAGCTTCATCCATGCGAAAGACATCCGGGCACATCTCCGCGCAGGTCTCGCAGCCGCTGCATAGATAGGTATCAATAATGATTTCTGCCATGTTTCTCTCCGTCCTGCTGCGGTAAGGGGAATATAACGTGTACCATCTCAAAAAGTATTACTTTTTTTGAGAAATGTTTCGAGGTCGGTCTGATTTTTATAATCGTTACTAAATTTCCTGCGTTTTTCGAATATGGCCGTAATTGAGGGTGGCCACAAAAACACTGCCGCCGATGAGATTTCCAAGCATGGCGAGACCGATAAAACGCAGTCCTTGAAGCAGGGAAAAATGATCGGAAATAAGAAGTGCGGTAAACATTTCAACAGACCCGGCAATGGAATGGTGGAGTCCGCCGACCCCGATAAGAAAGGTGACAATGTAGATGCAGATAATCTGGCTTAAAGCCGGTGTGGCGGCCAGGACCAGCCAGCCGCCCAGCGCCATCAGCCAACCGGCCAGGACTGCACTGAACAGGAGCGACAGATTGCCGTATTCGACAAGATGATGTGCGATATGAACATACCCCCTCTCCGCCTGAACCACTTGGTCTGTCCCGGCAAGGAGAAGCGCACCAACAACGGCGCCAAGCATATTCCCAAAAAAAACAATCACCCAGAGCCGCAGCAGCTGGAGGCGGTCCGCCTTGCCTTCAAGAACAGGATAGACTGCTGTCGCCGTATGTTCGGTAAAGAGTTCTGTCCCGCTCATGATGCAGATGATGAAGCCCAGCGGATAGACAAGGGCCATTGCAAAGCGGGCTAACAGGGGCTGTTGCAGGTCAATCATCAGGGTGGACATGACAGCAGCCGCCATGACGGAAAAACTGAGAATGAGAGCGGCCGCTACAGAAGAAAGAGCCAAGGAGAGAAAAGGGCGCTGAATCTGCTCCAGGCCTTCAGTAATGGCTTTTTCCAAGATATCATCAGGATGCCGGGCACCTTCATCATTTCGTTTAATAATGACGGGAATAAAATCGCTGTCTTCCTGGTCTCTTTCCGCTGACCGCTCTGTGTGCGCGGTCAGTGTCAGCGGAGAGCCGAGTTTGTCCACCAATTTATTTTCCTGCTGTTTTTCGATCAAATTATATGTACCATGTTTGATGAAGCATTTTCATCTTTTTTGTAGATTTTCGTGTAGAAAAAGAAAATGCCGGCAGTTTTTTTGAAGCTGTGCCGCAGCTATTCCACCAGCTTAAACACCTTTTGCCGGATATCCGCAATCACCACCGGCAGCTTCTCCGGCTTTTCCTCCGCTATTTTTTGCAGCTCAGTGCCCCATTGCTCCAGCATATCAGTATCGATTTTCCTGACATCGTTATTCTTGCTCCACTCGCAACCTATCCGTATTCCGAGGTAATTCAAGGAACGTTGCAGCTCCTCCTTCTTGTTTTCCTGTTGTATCTTTTCAAGAATTTTCGAAGTGATTTCCTTCCAGCCCTGAACATAGAAGGTGCCTTCCTGAAAGGTTGTAAACCATTCTTTCTCATCCTCGGAGAGGTGTTCCGGATTCGGCAAGGGAATTGTGCAATAGTTTCCGCTCGTTTTGCTGTCAATGTGCTCGGCAAGGGCATGGGCCGCCGAAAAAGGCAGCATGCTGAAATAAAGAAGAACAGCAGCAGCCGGGATGATAATATGTAAATACATACGGTCCTCCGCAATATTATTATATGATTATATCATGGTATCAGCCCGTGTTGCCGGGGGCTTGAAATGTTTTCTTCCGACCTGTCAGGGGACTGGACGTGTTTCTCTGTAACCGCATGATTGTTAAAGGTAATTTCACTGAATGATTATAGCAGAAAATATTTTTCATTACAAGCAGATGCGGGCGGATTTGATGGATTCATCCGTTGCCTTCAGAGGTGGAGTTGCAACTTTCCGGAATTCATTATAAAAAAAACAGCAATGAATAAAGGGTGCTGAAAAAAACGAGGCAGAGGAATGATGCTGTCAGTACCAGCGTGTTGGCCTGAGAAATATGGTGCGCCTGAGGAGATATAAAAGAGTCGCCAATGGTTGGTTTCTCAGTCGGTTGACCAAAATATGATGACTTGCCGCCAAGTTGAATCCCGAGAGCACCCGCCATAGCCGCCTCGGGCCAGCCTGAATTGGGACTGCTGTGCTGTTGCCGATCTCTCACAAGTACCCGAAAACTATTTTTCATATCAGAACGGCAGGCAGGGCGGCAGACCAAGGCGGCAAGAACAAGGGAGAGTCCGGAAATTCGGGCAGGAAGGAAATTGACCGCATCATCAAGTCGGGCTGCGCAGGAGCCGAATTGGAGATATCGCTCATTTTTATATCCGAACATAGAGTCCATCGTGTTGACAGCCTTATACAGCATGGCCGCTGTTGTTCCCCAGATGATCGGAGACCCGTTGAGGAATTGCCCGCAAGCGGCACCGATTACCGCCCAAAAAAGCGGCGCGACAATCCCGTCCGACATATTTTCCGCAACGCTCTCCACGCAGGCTCGGACAATGCCTGCTTCGTCCAGCTGCCCTGTATCTCTCCCTACAATCATACCGACCTGTCTCCTTGCGCTCTCCAAATCAACAGCAAGTGCATTGACAACCCGGCGGGCGTGGGCAATCAGGTCGCGGGCCGCAATGGTGGTGTAAAGAATAAGCGACGCGCCAAGAAGAAAGAGATGGCCGGGCACCTGGGAGGCAAAAGATAAGAGACCGAGGCAAACTCCGGCAGTGCTGCAGAGAACGAGAAGTACGGCCAGCCTGCCGCTGTTATAGGCGTTCAGCGGGAGCTTTCCGGTCAAGGTTTCCGCCGACAGAGCGACTCGACCGATAATACGGACCGGATGGGGAAACCAACGTGGATCTCCTAGGAGGAGATCAAGAAGGCAAGCCGAAAAAAGAACAAATAAAAAGGACATGTGAGCGGTTCAGCAGCATTCTTTTTCAAGCCAATTCAGATACCCGGCAAACCCTGTTGAGATCGGTAACTGAATAACCTCGGGCAGTTCATAGGCATGATGGGCGATAATGGCTTCCTCCACCTTGGTATAGAGTGAGGATTTTGTTTTAATCAGGAGGAGCTTTTCATCATCGCCGGTTATTTTTCCCTGCCAACGGTAATAACTTCGGATCGGCATAATCTGAACGCAGGCTGCCAAGCGTTGGGAGAGCAGGGCGTCAATGATCTTTTCGCCGTTTTTCTCATCTGCATAGGTTGTGATAACAAGGCAGTATTTTTCTTCCATTACTTGATCCGAGACAGCTGCGAGGCGATGATGTTTTTTCTGCGTGTTCCCTGTGAGGAGCATATTTGACAAAAAACGCTCTGTTTTGCAAGGAGAATAGGATAAAAAAGC
>MTKS01000121.1 GCA_004028495.1 Candidatus Electrothrix marina | reverse complement strand
AACAGCGGTGCTCCGCCAAGTACCTGATACTGATCTCCGTCAACAGAGATACCGGTGTACTGCACTCCCGCCTCCACAAACCACCACGGAGAAATCCGGAAGTTACCGCTCACCTCAAACATATAGGCGGTACCGTCCATATCTCCGGTAGATACCTTATTATAATAAAGATGATGCAGCTCATCCTCGGATGAGGCCAAAGGTGCCACAGAAAATTTCCCTGAAAGATCAAACTGGGAGGTCAACTGTATATCAGCACCCAGCAAAAAATAGACCATGGAAAAAGTATTTTCATAGGTAACCCCGGTGGACCCGTCCCCGGGATAAAAATAACCTGGCATACCGGTGGGAGAGTACTGCCCATTCAGATTCCCCTCATACTCGAAATCCTGATGCAGATAACCGACACCGGCAGAGAGGCTCCACGGCCCTTGCCGGAGGTAGGTCCACTGAAGATCTACATCCAGAATAAATGCTTCAAATTGAGAAATACTGCTTTCCGAGTAGATATCTATTATTCCGTCGTCCGGCAGGAGCCAATCGCTGTCAATCATGGTTTCATCCGGGTCATCAACAGCTGTTTTCAGGGTACCGTTTATGCGCCACATGGGGTTCAGCGTCAGGGAGGCATCAAATCGGGCCAGCAGGATATCCATCGGCCACTCAAGCTCGCTGATCGGGAAGAACTTACTTTCATTTTGTCCATTCGCATGATTGATCTCACCGCCGATGGAAGAAGTCATATCTCCGGTCATCTCCTCCAAGCCGAAAGACAGGTCCATTCTGCTTGCCAAGTAGGGGTCGGCGAAGGCAGCGGCCTGAGCCTGCATAACCAGCATACCGGTACTGATCAGTCCGGCTGCCAATCCAAGTCCTCTCATTTTGCGTATCGCCTTTTTCCGTGCTGATTGTTTCATTGTTCTTCTCCTTCCTTTTCTTCTTTAAGGACACATTCGTTTTGCCGATCCGGCCCTGACAAAACTCGACAAAACATATGAACTTTCAGAGGGCTGACAGCCCTTTCCATCAAGGCCCTGTTCTTTCGCTATCCTAAAATCTACCGCCTCTTTTGTCAAGAAAATGCGTGGATAAAGCAGAACGGCAGCAACGATCATCAAGCACTTAAAATCCTTTATTTTTACTCCCCGCACACCCCGCAACGGCGACAGAGACTCGGGTCACAGGGCGGAGTGCTTTGGCCTGCCAAAGAACGCTCCAGCTCCTTGACAAGATACCCCGCTTGAATACCCTGATCAACCACCTGCCAGCAGAACAATTCATCATCTTCCCTCGGGCGAACCGCATATTGCCAGGAGGAAAGGTTATGTTTCTTCATAGCCTGTTTAAAGGTCGCCTTCCCCATACCTATATCAAGCAAGGCAGGCCCGATACGGCGATCCGCTCGTGAAAACACCGCCTGAGCCAACACCTTATCCGGTCGATCAACCTTGATATGCAGATTATCTACCTTGGCAAAAGATTTTTTCAGATATTTAATCTTCTTCTTCAGGTTGAGCACCGCCGCCGTACAGTCCCGATCCTGCATGGCTCGGCCTCTTTCCTGTCCGCCAAAGGAAAGATATTGAAACGGTGTCCACGGTTTGGGGACAAAGGAGTTTACCGAGAGAATCAGTTCGCAGAGGCGTCCTTTCTTTTGCCCGATGGGCAGGATCTCTTGTCGGATTTTCTGAACAAGCCGAACAAACTCTGCCAAATCCTGTTCGGTTTCCGTAGGCAGCCCGACCATGACATAGAGCTTCAGGGTGTAGATACCGGCATCTACCAGAGCGACAGCCGCTGCAATCAGATCATCTTCTGAAAGCCCTTTATTGATAACACCTCGTAATCGCTCCGAACAACCATCCGGAGCAATGGCAACCGATTTCAGGCCGGAATGAGAAAGGAGTTCAAGTAATCGAGGAGAAATCCGGTCTGCTCGTAATGAGGAAAAGGAGAGCGAACAGGCACTGGCCTGCAAAAAGCCAGAAATACGATCCAGGAGTTCCGAGTCAGCCATTTCCATCCCCAGCAGCCCGACTCGATCCACCTCGGGAGGACGCCGGGCAAGACCGTCCAACACCGCCTCAGCCGACCAGGGTCGAGGAGGACGATAAATAAAACCGGCTGCGCAAAAACGACAGCCACGGCTGCATCCTCGCCCCAACTCGGTCATGTACATTCCCAGTTCAGCCTCAGGAGACAGGATTTCGGAATGGGCTGCCTGATCGCTTTTCTCCAAAGCAACCCGACGTACCTGCTGTGGCAAGCCCTCACTGGCCGAAATCTCACGCACCCGCCCGTCGCTGTCATACCTGAAACTATATGCTGACGGAATATAGCAGCCAGGGATTGTTGCCCCGATTTCTGTCAGCTGATGCCGATCAGTCAATCCGGCCAATGCAGGCAGCAGCCGGGGCAGCACCGGCTCAGCCTCACCGATCACCATCAGGTCGGCAAATAAGGCCAAGGGCTCAGGGTTCATAAAAACGCCCACCCCGCCGAGCACCACAAGGGGACTGCCCGGTGCAATCTCCCCGGGTCTGTCTGCCGCATAGGGGGCCACACCTCCGGCAGCCAACATAGCCGTCAGATGGGCATAATCATGTTCAAAACTGATTGATCCGAAAACAAGGGGAAAATCCGCCAAAGGACGACCGGATTCCAAGGAACGGAAGGGCTCCCGCTCTTGAGGATAGACAAAACGCTCGCAGACGATCTCTTCCGAAGTGTTCAGCAGGCGATAAAGAAGCTGAAATCCGAGATTGGAGACAGCAAGAGGGTAGGTATTGGGATAAAGAAGAGCCACCGGTAAGCGGCCCTTCCATTTCTTGCGGACTGTTCCGATCTCTGTTGTAAGCAGGGGGTGCACAACAAAAAAATACTAACGGCAAATCATGCGCAGAACGGGAACACGCAATGCAGTCCGCAAAAAGGAAAAGAAAATATTAATTTGCTTTTTTCCGGATATACGCAGGTTCATCCCATTCAGCCAGATCATTCTGCTCATCAAAAATCGGTGTGGGCATGGGACGTAATCCCTTGGGTACCGGATTAGGGCGGGCAAAGCTCATCGGCTGATTATGCGGAGGACGTTCCAAATCAAGCCCCCTCTTTTCGGTCACATGGAGCGTCTTCACCTTTTTGCTGCCGGCACGACCAACCACGTCAAACTCGGAAATCGTATCAGCGGAATCCTCGTAATTAGCAATCCCCGTGGCAATCACGGTCACACGCAACTCATCACCCATGTTGTCATCAAACAGGGCGCCGATGATAATATTGGCATCTTCGTGGGCCTTTTCCTGAATCAGGGCGGATGCTTCCATGAACTCGCCCATGGTCAAGGAGCTGGTCGCGGAGATATTGATCAGAATGCCCAGGGCACCGTCAATCCCCACATCTTCCAGCAGCTGGTTGTCAATAGCCCGCTTGGCGGCCTCGCTGGCGCGATTCTCTCCTGAAGCCGAACCCGAACCCATGATTGCCGGACCGACTTCCTTCATAACGGTCTTCAAATCCGCAAAGTCCACATTGATATGGCCGGGCAGATTAATGAGATCGGTAATCCCCTTGACAGCCTGCAACAGCACATCATCCACCATCTTCATCATATCGACCAAGGTGGAATTCTTTTGCATGAGGCCCAACAGACGGTCATTGGGTACCGTGATAATGGTATCGGAGTTTTTCTTCAGCTCCTCCCAACCGGCCTCGGCGTTATGCATGCGCTTTTTTGCTTCAAAATAAAAAGGCTTGGTGACAACGGCAACCGTCAGAGCACCCTGCTCTTTACTGAGCCGGGCGATAATCGGTGCGGCTCCTGTACCGGTACCTCCGCCGAGACCGGCGGTGACAAAAACCATATCCGCATCAGAGAGCGCGTTAGCCAGATCATCAAGACTTTCCTGGGCCGCATCCCGTCCCATAGACGGATCAGCCCCGGCTCCCATGCCTTTGGTAATCGTCGGCCCCAGCTGGATACGAATATCCGCTTTTGAGTTTTCCAGAGCCTGCATATCAGTATTGGCGGCAATAAACTGGACGCCGGTAAGCCGATTATCGACCATGGTGTTAATGGCATTACCCCCGCCGCCGCCGACACCGACCACCTTGATAGTCGCCACTGATTCTTCTTCTGCCATTCTATATGACATGCCTTCCCCCTCAAGCATTTTGCTCCCGCAGCAAATCAAATAATTAAATTATGGTATAATACGATGATTCTTTTTTAACAGTTTTACTATAAAGCTGTCATAGAATCTTTTCCAGTACTAAATAATATTTTTCAAAAAACTCCGCAGCCTGCTCACAACACCGTCATGCTCGACCGGCACAATTTCCTTATCATTACAGCCGTATAAAACAAGCCCCACCGCAGTCGTACAACGCGGAGATTCAACATCTTCTATCCTTCCGCCGACGCCCCGAGGGAAGCTGACCCGTACCGGCATATCAAAAACCTGCTCAGCCATATCGACCACATTGGCCAGCAAGGCTGTGCCGCCGGTAATGACCATTCCCGCATTAATTCGGTTTCTATAACCGGAACCGCAGATTTTCTTATTCACCACCTGAAGAATTTCTTCCATTCGGGCCTCCAGGATTTCAACCATCACCCTCTGCGAAACCTTACGGGCCTTGCGATCGCCGACCGTGGGCACCTCAATAATGTGATTCTCCTTGACCAGGGAAGAGACGGCTCCGCCGTATTTATACTTCAGCATTTCCGCTTCCTGCAAGGGTGTACGTAAGCCCACAGAAAGATCATTGGTCAGATTATTGCCGCCTAAGGCCAGCTCCCAGGTATACTTAATGGTGCCGTTGCAGAAAACAGCCAGATCCGTGGTGCCGCCGCCGATATCCAGCAGAGCCACGCCCAATTCCATCTCATCGGAAGTCAACACGGCCCGAGAAGAGGCCACGGACTCCAGAACCACCTCGGCGACGTTCAATCCGGCCCGACTGCAACTGGTGACCAGATTATGCAAGGAGGTCACATCAGCGGTCACAATATGAACATTGGTTGCCAGACGAACCCCGGTCATTCCCAGCGGATTCTGAATACCGGTATGATCATCAACCATGTACTCCTGCGGCAGGACATGAATGATCTGTTGGTTATCCGAGATCTTGACGGTCTGGGCTGCGTGAATAACCGCCTGGATTTCTTTCTGCCTGATCTGCTCATTATTAATAGCGATAATTCCGGGAGAATTAAAGCCCTTTATATGAGTTCCGGCAATACCGACATACACGGTCTCAATATCACAGCCGGCCATATCCGAGGCACTGTCAATGGCTTGACGAATCGCTTTGACCGTTGATTCAATATTGACAACCACGCCTTTTTTCATTCCTGAAGATGCGGCTGTTCCCACCCCGATGATGTTCACACAGCCGTCTTCAAAAACCTCGCCTATAACAGCGCAGATCTTGGTGGTACCGATGTCCAGACCGGCAACCAATTCTCCGGTCCCGCAGCTCGGCGGTTCAACTGTCTTGGTTTCTTGAGGCTGCTCTGTTTCTTCCGTTTCAGCAGCAACCTTTATATCCAGCTCTTCCATTGCGCACATCGCCTACGGTTCCGACCTAGCCACAAGAATACGGCCCTCATGATAATCCATTCGAATTTCCTCAATCCCTTCTATTCTTTTCTTCCGATAAAACCGCTCAAGCAATTTAACGAGCTGATAATATCTTTTTTCGACATTACCATATCCTACAT
>MTKS01000120.1 GCA_004028495.1 Candidatus Electrothrix marina | reverse complement strand
TCGTGATTGCCCAGAGCAATATACGCATCATGGGAATTTCTGTACGGGCAAAAGGGCAGGCAGCCTTCATTGGCCAGCAGTTCTATCCTGATCTCCGGATATGCCTGGCGACACCAATTTACTGTATCTGTCAGGTTTTCAAAATTTCGATTGAGCGAGCGGTCCAGAGTGAGCTTGCTCGGCAATTGGAAGTTTGTTTCACCTATATAGGCGAGATGAGAGCTGATCTTCGCCCGTGAATCAAGCATGGTGTTGGTGCCGGGAACGGCTTCCAGGGATTTGGCCAGTTCAGGGGCCTCCACAGACAGCGATTGGAGCAGAAATTGGTCACAATAAATAATACCTTTGACCACTCCCGCGTTCACGCATTTATCAAGGCAGTCAATGAGATGGGCCAGATGTTCATTTTTAGTCAGCAGAAGATCAGGTCCATAAAAAATACTGTTCAGCAGGAGGTATTTATTCTTTACCTTGACCTGTTCCATCATGCGAATGATCGTGTCAAGATTGTCGATTGATTTGGGATCAACCCGATTGTCCAGCCTTTTTGCCCCCATAAGGCTGAAATGGACCGAGTCGATACAGTCGCTGTTGCCGTTAATAAATTCTACATAGGTTTCTTCCGGGAGAAAGGGGACATCAAGAAAAGGTGTCATGGCTCTCGTGGTCTCTTATTGGTTATCGGTTCTTCCGGGCAAACTTCTTACGAAGAACGGTGTTTATTTCCGGGTTCTCCAGTGCGGGAGAAGTTGTCAGAATAATTTTATCGCCCGGATTCGCCCGTTCTTTAGGTTCGCCATCCGCTGTTTTCATGGCAACTGCTGTACAGGTAATCGGTTGCAGGTCCCGGCCCAGATATTCAATCCTGTCTCCTGTTGTCAGCACATTGCGGGCTTCAATCAGGAGCGGTGTGCTCGCACGCACAATGCCGACCGGGCTGTACTGCTGATTTATTCGTATTGTATCATAAAGCATGGCGTCTGCCGAAGGAGATTCATTGAAAAAGTTTTCTGTCTGTCCCCTGGTTCCCACCTTGTTTATTTCTTTACGAAAAGATTCCGGCAGCACAATCTGCTCCACCTCTGTGCCCTGATCGGCCCGCTCCTTGATAAAGTCAAGAGCAGCGCGGTAAACCCGAACAGCAGCCCCGACATAACCCATTGATTTCATTCTCCCCTCAATCTTAATCGCATCCACCCCGACCGCGACTAACTCGGGGAGGCGGCTCAGCAGACAGAGGTCCCGGGAGTTGAAGATATACGTTCCTCGCTCATCTTCTTCCACGGGAAAATAAACCCCCGGTCTTTTTTCTTCGACCAGGGCGTAGGAATAGCGGCATGGATGGGCGCAGCTTCCCTGGTTGGCATCGCGCCCGGTCAGGTAGTTTGAGAGCATGCAGCGTCCGGAATAGGAGATACAGAGAGCGCCGTGGACAAAGATTTCCAATTCGGTGTCGGTGCCCTGCCTGATGTCGCGAATTTCCCGGAGGCTCAGCTCGCGAGCAAGGTTAATTCGACGCACGCCCTGAGATGCCCAGAAGCGGACACTGTGACTGTTGGTTACATTGGCCTGGGTGGAAAGATGGACAGGCATGTCCGGCACGGTTTCTTTGCAGAGGAGCAAGATGCCGGGGTCGGCAACGATAAGGCCGTCCGCTCCTGTGTCCCGCAGGCTGCGGAGATGCTCGGTGAATTGTTTGAGATCTCGGTTATGGGCGAAGATATTAAGAGCAATATAGACTTTCACCTTGCGTTCATGGGCGTAGGCAACTGCTTTGCTGATGTCCTGATTATTAAAATTGCCGGCGCCGGCACGCAGACTGTAGTTGCTGCCGCCCAGGTAAACGGCATCCGCTCCGTAATGAACAGCCGTGATGAGTTTTTCCATATTCCCTGCCGG
Source organism: Candidatus Electrothrix marina (assembly GCA_004028495.1). GTDB lineage: Bacteria > Desulfobacterota > Desulfobulbia > Desulfobulbales > Desulfobulbaceae > Electrothrix > Electrothrix marina. Next base: position 3,839 of record MTKS01000120.1, on the reverse strand, counting down.
AGCGAGCAGTTCCGGAATTTTCAGGGTGGTTCCGCTGTCAGTCGTGTTTGCTGTCATTAAGCTGTTCCTGCGCTGTTAAGTTGCTGAAAGTAAAAGATTGGAGAAAAAAACTTTTCTCTGCTTTTTTTATTGTAAGTGAGACCAAAATAGGGCACTTTGTATTATAATAAGTTGCGCAAGGGAACCAGGCAAGGTTTCAGCAGGCGGTTGATGATTGCCTGCTGATTTTTTTATGTTCTGTTAAAGGGGGAGAACAGATGTTGGTAAAACACTATACAAAAACAAAGAAGAAATGCAGGGTGACCTTTAAGTATCCCAATCAGGAGAATGCCGGTTCTGCAATGCTGGCCGGTGAGTTCAACAGTTGGTCAACAACCGACACTCCGATGAAGAAGCTGAAGGACGGGAGTTTCTCTGTGACAATCTCCCTGAAGGCCGGTTGCTCTTATACATTTCGTTACGTGCTTAATGATAATATATGGGTCAATGACCCGGAAGCGGATGAATATGCGGTAAATGAATATGGAGAAAGTAACTCTGTTCTGATTTTATGAGATTCCCCTGTTCCTTTTTCCTTATTTATGCGTATTTATTGTTGGTTACCCGCACAGTATCAGCAACCAGACAACAGCCCCGTTAAGCAGAGCAAGAAAAACCGCTGCCGAGCCCAGATCTTTTGCCCGGCCTGATAACTCATGGTGCTCCGGGCCGATGCGGTCAACAACTGCTTCAATCGCGGAGTTGAGCAGTTCCGTGATCAGGATAAGGAACAGGCAGCCCGTCAGAACAGCGCGTTCCGTGCCGTTATCACCTGCCCAGAGTCCTATAGGCAGCAGAACAGCGATAAGGAGCAGTTCCTCGGAAAAGGCGGCTTCGTAGCGCAAGGCGGCCTTGAGGCCCTGCATGGAACAGGAATACGCTTTGAGTATTCTTTTCGGCCCCATGCCGTTATGTTTTGTTGTCACGTGTTGACTCCTTTCTTTGAAAAATAATATTTCAGAGCATGGCGCAGCCGGCAGGCGGGTCATGATTACTGAGTCAATATAGCCGAAATGCGCAAGACCTGCTATGTACCATAGACTGTTTTTCAGAAGGTTTATTCAAGATTGAAAAAGTGGTTGTGAGGGCCGTTACGATGTGGTATGATCAACGTGCAATTATCTCGTTAATTTAACCTGTCAGACTTTCATGACCTCCAGTGAATTCTCTTATTATCGAAAGAAGCTCGGCAAGACGCAAAAGTCGTTATCAGGGCTTCTCGGTGTTTCTATAAAGGCCGTTCAAAGCTATGAGCAGGGTTGGCGCAGTGTTCCGCTGCATATTGAAAGAAAGCTGTACTTCTTATTGGTGAACCGAAGGAGAAACGGGACAGGAAGGAGAAAAGATTGCTGGACATTGAAAAAATGCGAATGCAAAAAAGAATGCCCTGCCTGGGAGTTTCAGGCCGGACATCTCTGCTGGTTTCTTAACGGCACCTTATGCACCTGCACTGCCGGACATGAAGGGAAAGAGAAAATGGAAATATGCCGTCACTGTGAAGTGCTCACCTCTCAGCTGTAACCCCCTCTGTTCCCGCCTGTTTTTCTTAAAATTTATTTTTTCATTATAGAGAGAGCCCGATAACGGCTGTCCATGTCAACGGGGGCAATGCTGTCCCCCGTTTTCTTCCCGCCCCCCTTCTTCCTCTTGCAATAAGCCGAAACATCACGTATCCTGTTGCTGCCTGTCGGCTCTCTTCCGCGAGTCATATATCCCGTAATTTCACTGTTGAGTAAATATCTTGAAGAAAATATTACGATACATCGGCTCGGTTATCCGTTTCGGCTGGAAGGTGCTGATAACAGGAACAGCACTTGTCAGTACAATTTTTTTCCTTTGCGGCCTGGGAATGCTGCTTTTTCTCTTTACCCATCAGCCGCAAGTCGAGATTGAAAACGGTTCCGCCTTGGTTATGACACCGCATGGCGGTATTCTGGAAAAAAAATCGCCCTTGGACCCGGCAACACATCTCCTCCATCTTCTCAACGGCACTCTGCAGCAGGAAGAATTCCTTCTTCAGGATATTATCAGCGGGATTCGGGCGGCGGCCATGATAAGCGTATTAAGATGCTTGTGCTGGTTCCGGATAACCTGGAACAGGCCGGACTGAATCAATTGCAGGATATCGGCAGGGAAATTGATGCGTTTAAGAAAAGCGGCAAGAAGGTCATCTCCTATGCGGACTCTCTCAGCCAGGGGCAGTACTATCTTGCTGCCCGAGCTGATGAAATCTATCTCAATCCTATGGGAGAGGTGGATCTGCACGGATTCGGGGTCTTTCGTCTGTACATGCGGGAACTGCTTGATAAGCTGAAAATCAGCTTTCATATTTTCAGGGTGGGAACCTTTAAATCCGCTTTGGAGCCTTTTTTCCGCAACGACATGTCATCCGAGGCCAAGGAGGCCAACCTGCAATGGCTGACCCGGATTTGGCAGCAGTTTTGCGATGATATCGCCGGGCAAAGAGGGCTCTCGTTACAGGATATCACCGCTGCTGTTGAACATCTGCCGGAGAATCTGCGAGAGGCGGAGGGGGATACCGCGCAGATGGCCATGAATCTCGGCCTGATCGACGGGACAAAAACACGGGCTGAATTTCGAGAATACCTGACCTCCCTGGTGGGCAGGAATAAAAAAAATACCGGGTTTAAACGGGTTGATTTTCCGAACTATCTTGAGACCCGCACGCCGACCTATCAGGCACCTGCCTATCAAACACCTAAAAAGGAGAGCATCGCCCTTATTATTGCTCAGGGGAATATCGTTTACGGTGATGCGGAGATGGGACAGATCGGGTCGAGCGGCCTGACCAAGCTGCTGCGTAAGGCACGACAGAGCAAAACGGTAAAGGCTGTTGTACTGCGCATTGACAGCGGCGGGGGAAGCGCCTTTGCCTCGGAGCTGATTCGTCAGGAAGTACTGCAATTGCAGAAAGCGGGCAAGCCTGTTGTGGTTTCTATGGGGTCAATGGCGGCTTCCGGAGCATACTGGCTTGCCGCAGATGCAGATAAAATTTATGCCTCATCAAATACCATAACCGGCTCCATCGGCATCTTCGGGGCCTTCCCCACCATTGAAAAATCTTTAGCCGAGATCGGGGTCTTTAATGACGGGGTCGGGACAACGAAAATGGCCGGTCAAGGGAACCTGACCCGACCGATGTCAGAGAATTTTCGTGCAGCTGTTCAGCTGAATATTGAACGCGGCTATCAACAGTTTATTCAGATTGTTGCTCACGGCAGAAATATGGAACCGGCAGAGGTGGAAAAGATCGCCCAGGGAAGAGTTTGGGACGGTGCAACAGCCCAGCAGCTCGGCCTCGTGGATGAGCTGGGTAATCTGGAGAATGCGGTTGCGGCGGCGGCGGAACTGGTCGGCTTGCCGGCTGAGCAGACCTATTATTTTCAGGAAGAAAAAAATCCGGCGGAACTTCTGCTCCAACGTCTGAAAGGGGCTATGACAGACAGGGCAAAGACGGATATTTTCACTGCCTCCGCGACGCGATTAATAAAGAATCTGACAGGGAGCCAGTACTCTTTTTTGCCGACAGGAGATCCCCGCAATATGTACAGCCATTGTCTGCTTCCTTTTACTGTTCAGTAGAAAACCAGAGGGCGCAATGCCTTGCCCTTAGTGCCGGGTGCTGTAGGGGCGGGACCTGTGTGTCCGCCCTCAATTACCCTGTCCGATTTTCCGGGCAGACACATAGGTCCGCCCCTACAATCCTGCGTCTGAAAGGGGATGTTATTTTGTGAAAATTCCTTATGTTTCCTTCTCATCCTGTAACGATGGATAAAAAA
>MTKS01000119.1 GCA_004028495.1 Candidatus Electrothrix marina | reverse complement strand
TGTGAGAAAAAGGTTGACGGTACTGTTGTCGATCAAGGTGTGATATGCGCAAACCGTGCGAGGTTGACTGAATGGGCTGAAAAACGAACCGCCGAATGGATCGGAGCCATGGAAGCGACGTTATTTACCGGATGGATTTACGATTTTCTGCTGCCATACGCCTTGGAACTCAAGGTGGCTCATCCAGAAATGCTCAAGGCGATCACGGCGGCAAAGAAGAAAAATGATGCGGCGGATGCGGAAAAAATTGCAGATCTGCTTCGATGCGACCTTTTGCCGGAATGTTATATGGCACCTGAAGAACAACGTAATTTGCGCCGAATTTTACGGTACCGCAACTTCCTGGTCAGAGAAGCCGCCAAAATGAAAACCAAAACCGCCGGGCTCCTGATGGAAGTGGGAGCTGAATATAACAAAGAAAAACTTCACGGGGTAAAATATTTCCGGGAATTGCTTGATCGTCTGGATTATGTTCCCGAATCGGTTCTCAGCCTTTTGCAGATGACCCGAAGTAATATGGAATCTTTTGCAAAAATGCAGAAAACATTAATATGCGCCCTGCTGTCGAATCCTCGAATCAGCAATCGGGTTGCGTTGTTAATGAGTATCAAGGGTGTCGGAGAGGTGACCGCATTAACTTGGGTGCTGGAGATCGGCGAAGTCGAACGATTCAGCCGTATCAGCCAGGCGATCAGTTATTGTGGGTTATGCAGTGCGCAAAAGGAATCAGCAGGAAAGAATTATCGGGGGCCAATTTCTAAAAAACGAAACAAGCACCTACAAACGGTACTGATAGAGGCAGCAAAACTGGCTCCGCGCTGGAATCCACGATTGGCTGAAGTATATGAACAGGAGTACGCCAAAGGCAACCGCAACAGGGCTACACTGGCCGTAGCCCGGAAGCTGGTCGCTTATATGATGGCGGTGGACAAAAAGAAAACTCCTTTTGAACCAAGGGAGGTATTACCGAAAGCAGCTTGAACAAACATTGACGTATGCGGCTTGGTTTTCCCGCTGGATCTTTCCGAATTAGGGACTGTGCGAACTTTCGGGGGATGCACCATTGAATCTGTTTAAAGACCGGCGGGTTTTGATCCGAACTCAATCTTCTGTGACGGCGAACAGCCTGATACTGCAAATAGATGTCTGGTCACAAGCCATTGTTGATCCAAAGAATAGAAGCAAAAAAACGTAAGCGGCTATCGTCATTTAAAAATATGCTTTGTAGAAACAAGCCCGTCCGGTCATCGACAGCCTTGCGGCTACGAATATCCACAGGTTCTCCGCCGCAGGCTGCCGACGACCGAACTCCGTGCTAACAAAAAAGCACTGAGGTAGTCAGGGGCACAGGAAATCTCCGTTTTCCACTTGACTTTACTTATCATAGATGTCCCCTTTTTAAACAGCACTTTTAATCGCACTCGGTCTGGTCCCCATTTTTACTATTTAGTGTTGAAAAAACTTTATCTGCTCCAGCAAAAATGACACCACACATTAAAGCAGTTCCAAGTCCGAGTTTCCACTTAGGAAGTTTGTTGTTTAACATTTCTAGTAAATCATCTCGGCCTGATATATATTCGATTACTTCTTGAGCTTCTGAAAATATTTTTTTGTCATCAGGTGAATTAGGGTCTGGTACTTTTAACAGTTTAGTGATGGTATCAGTCATCAGCCCATCAAGTGCCCATTGGTGAACGCCAATAGGCACCCCAGAACCTAAATTGTATAAGTTTGTTAGACGATCCTGGTGTTCTTGCAATGAAAAAGATTTCGGGGCATGTGCAACAGTATTGCGTAACCCTCTTAACGTATTTATCGCCTCCATAACTTTTTTATTTATTACTCTAAAAAAATATGCTATGGAAATTCGACTTGAAAAAGTCCCAAGAGGGCCAGAATAATCTAAAATATTTTTTAATTTACCACTAGATATATCTAATGGTGCGATTCTTTTTAGGGCCTTTTCTAGTGCCAAATCAACTTGTGACGCAGCTATTAATATGGCACCGCGATCTGACTCCTCTATAATTAAGGGGAAGATATTTTCAAAGTGTAGCCTAACTTCAGGGTGTTCAAGAAAGTGTTGTTTGTTATTTTGCATGAATATTTGAATTATATTATTGAGTCGAACGGCTGAATTGAGAGGCGGCAGTACGCCCGTCACTCTCGAATGATTTGTTACATTTTTTATTTACTTGTGCCTTTCTTGAAAATTCCCATAACAGCTTTTTCTTGATGAAAAGATATGAATTTTTTTGATAGTTTATCATCAGTAAACCTAACCGAATATTGCATGTCGGCATCAGCAAAGAACATTTCGCAGGAAATAGAGATATTGTTTATTGCTATGAACTCTTCAATGATTTTTTTAAATGGAGGATTCGTATGTCTATACTCTGAGGTTTCCTTTGTTACCTCTTCTCTTGTTTGACAACAAAAAACATTTCCAATATCAAACAATTCATTTTTCTTAATAATCAGATAGTGAGATACAGCAACACGGCATGCTTTGTAAAAGTATTCTTCTATAGTTGGACTTGTTCCTTTTATGCACTTTGGGTAAGAAAAGTCTGTTGGTTCACCACTAGTGCGCATAATGTGAAAACAACTTGTTGGTTGATCTGGCGAATGTCGTCTAAAAAAATAAGCTACCTTATCTTTGATTTTATCTTCGGGATGTCTTTGAAGCAGTTCAAATAATAATTTTCCATCTTCGTTATTTATTTTTTCTTCATCACGATAGCGGTTTAACATATCCTTGAAGAATTTAGTTGCTTCACCTTGCGTTAGAAAAGTTTTACTCGGTAAAATTATAGGTTTTGCTCGCCCCATGCTCTCCTCCTTTTGGATATAATCATCCTTGATAACATCCTGATAACGCTATCACCAAGGACAATCCCTATGTAATTAATATCGGTTCAACCAGCATCCTTAGCCTTAATAAACCGCATTTTCAGTTCATAAAGAACCCTATCCAACAACTCCTGCTCATCCTTTTCCAAATTGCCCTTGGTCTTCTCTTCCAGCATCACCAAGGTATCAATACTGTTTCGGGCAAGCTCAAGATCCATGCTCTTTTGCCCTGTCTCAGGATGAGGCAACTCACCGAGATGAAACAGGGCTGTGGTATTCAGGGAAAGAATCAAGGAGATAAAGGAAACCGCAGGCATCACGCATTCCCCGGCCCTGTTTTTCACCCTTCCTTCAGGACATTCGCAATCTTTTTCTTGGTCACTCATTACGTTATGCAGAGTTAAGGTTTATCAGGAGCGGGGTGTGTTCCCCTTGTCCCCTCCCCTTCCTTGATTGATCTCCCAAGAGGTCAGGAGATGTAAGCAGGCAATTCCAGGGCCATAGCATCATCAATATGCTCCAGCTCTTTCACCTTGGCAAGAAGTTCCTTGTTCACCGGCTGATTAGTGTTGAGCAGGATCACATTGCGGCTGGAAGTGGCCTCCTGACCGACAACCATATTGGAAATATTCACGCCACCTGCACCGATGACGGTCGCCAAGGCGCCGATCACACCGGGCACATCTTTATTATGCACCAGCAGCATAGGGCCGGCCGGCAGAGCCTCAAGGCGGAACGAATTAAAGCGGACCAGACGCGGCTCTTTGGTGCCGAATACTGTTCCGGCCAGCATGTTTTCGCCTTCCGTGGTTTTTACCGTCATCCGCACCAGATTGGTAAAATCCGCACTCCGACTACTCTTGGATTCAACCACCCGGATGCCCCGCTCTTCGGCAATCAGAGGGGCATTGACAAAGTTCACCGCATCCTGGAGGATGGGGGTAAACAGGCCTTTGAGAAAAGCCACGGTGACAGGGTTGGTATCCTGTTCAGCGAGGTCACCGCTGAACTCCAGATTAACCTCCTGCACCCCGCCCTGAGAGATCTGCATGTGAAGACAACCCAGCATCTCGCCGAGGGTGATATAGGGTCCGATCTTGGCCAATACCTCATCGCTGACCGAAGGCACGTTGACGGCATTGCGGACAGAACCTTTGAGCAGATAATCAGCCATCTGTTCAGCAATAGCCACAGCCACATTTTCCTGGGCTTCAGCGGTAGAGGCTCCCAGATGAGGGGTGCAGATGAAATTGTCCAGCCCCAGCAGAGGGGTGGTCTCCAAGGTGGTCGGCTCTTTTTCAAAAACGTCCAGGGCTGCTCCGGCAATGCGGCCTTCTTTCAGAGCCGCGTACAGAGCCTCCTCATCAAGAACACCGCCTCGGGCGCAGTCAATAAACATAGCCTCCTTTTTCATGGCGGCAAAAAATTCCGTGGAAAGAATATGGTGGGTGTCCTTGGTCAGGGGAGTATGCACAGAGATATAATCAGCCCGAGCAGCCAGTTCAAGCAAATCCATCCGCTCCACCCCGAGTTTTTTCACCAACTCATCAGGCATAAAGGGGTCATAGGCAATGACCTTCATTTTCAGGCCCTGGGCCCGGTTGGCCACGATGGAACCGATGCGCCCTATTCCGACAATACCCAGAGTCTTCCCGGTGACCTCACGGCCCATAAAGCTCTTTTTTTCCCATTTTCCCGCCTTCATGGAAGCCGTTGCCTGGGGAATATTCCTGGAAAGGGACATCATCATGGAGATAGCGTGCTCAGCCGCTGTGGTGGCATTGCCGTCCGGGGCATTCATGACCACGACCCCCTTTTCACTGGCTGCCGGGATATCCACATTATCCAGTCCGATACCGGCCCGACCCACCACTTTCAATTTTGTTGCGGCCTCAATGATATCCTTGCGCACCTTGGTGGCGCTGCGGATGACCAGTCCATCATAATCCGGGATAATAGCCTTGAGTTCCTCCGGCGGCAGCCCGGTCTTTACATCCACCTCCAACCCGGCCTCTTTCAGAATTTTTTCACCGATGGGCGCGAGATTATCACTGATAAGCACTTTCATATTTTTCCCCTTAATACTCCGTTCCTTAGTTCAAATTAATATATATCTAAAACAAAAAATGTTGATTTTTAAACACAAAGCTTGCACTATAACGAGATTCATACAGCCCGACAATATTAAAATCACAGAGACGGCCCCCCGCACCTGAGCAATAGAATGATCACTGCGCAATAATGCCGCAGAAATAATATACAAGGAGCATCTCATGACAGAAGTTCGTGTCCGTTTCCCGCCCAGCCCTACCGGTTACCTCCATATCGGCAGTGCCCGTACAGCCCTGCTGAACTGGCTCTGGGCAAAAAAATAACGGTAAACTCATCCTGCGTATTGAAGATACCGACGTTGAGCGTTCCACCCAGGAATCCATTGAAGGAATTATCGACGGTCTGCAATGGCTGGGTCTTGACTGGGACGAAGGTCCCTATTTCCAAACCGAGTTTTCGAAGGATCACCGAAAGGCGGCGGATCGGCTGCTGGCGTCCGGTCATGCCTATAAATGCTTCTGCACCAAGGAAGAGCTTGAAGAAAAACGAGAAGCTGCCAAGGCAGCCAAAAAAGAATTCGGCTATGACGGAACCTGTCGCAATCTTACTCCGGAGCAGGTCGCTGCAAAAGAGGCTGCCGGACTCTCCTCGGTTATTCGCTTTAAAGTGCCTGAACAGGAAGGCAAACTGGCTTATCATGATGAGGTGCTGGGGACTATTGAGCGTACGTATGATGACATTGAGGACTTTGTCATTGTTCGTTCCAACGGCAAACCGCTCTATCTGCTCTGTAACGTAGTGGATGATATCCGCGACCGCATTACCCATATCATTCGCGGA